>CAZXHW010000675.1:0-4848 GCA_964639915.1 uncultured Heliomicrobium sp. | reverse complement strand
GCCAAATCGGCGCCACTCAACCCGGAAGGAAATCCAAGATAGTTTTCGATCCGCGAGCTGGTTCCCGCCTGCCCGCCCGGCGCTTGCCGCTCCACCATCACTGTTTTCAGGCCTTCAGAAGCGCCATAGACTGCTGCCGCCAAACCCGCCGGGCCACCACCGATAATAATCAAATCGTAAAATTGAAGATCCGCCCTTGTTTGCAACCCAACTTTCTGCGCAATCTGGGAAATGCTGGGAGCTTCCAGGTGTTCGCCATCCGAAAACAAAACCAGCGGCAATTTGCGCGTGGCGCTGCCTTCCAGCAATCGCGCTGCTTCCGCATCTGTCTCAACATCCAACCATTGGTAAGGCACATGATTGCCAGCAAGAAAGCTTTTGATTTCCAGCGCCTGGGGCGACCAGCGATGCCCCAGCACTCGAATGCCTTCGAACGGAGGATGAAACGATGCCAGCCAGTCATCCAGCAGATCATTTAACACCGGATAGAAATTTTCTTCGGGCGGGTCCCAGGGCTTCATCAGATAATAGTCAACACGGGCTTTGTTGATTGCGCCGATGGCGGCGTCGGTGTCGGCATAAGCGGTCAGCAATGCGCGTTTGGCTTCCGGATAAATCGAATTGGCTTGTTCAATAAATTCAACGCCGGACATTTTCGGCATGCGCTGATCCACCAGCAGCAACGCCACCGGGTCGTTCCGTAATTTCAGTTGCCGCAACGCATCCAGCCCTTTTTCCCCCGAATCTGCGCGCAGCACGCGGAAACGGTTGCCATATTCGCGCCGCAAGTCTCGTTCGACCGCGCGCAAGACCTCTGCATCGTCATCCACAGTCAGTAATACGGGTTTTGCCATGCCCTCATTGTGCTCCAACTTTCTGCTATGCGCCAAAGCGAATAGAATTTTGTTTGGGCGGCAAAACAATTTTGTCATTGAGCGAGCCAAGCCAGTCTTCAAAAAAGTTTTGATCGCTCAAACAAACCCTACTTGCAGTGCGTCTTATAGACTAGGCGGACGACTTCATCCGCCAGTTTCCGTCAACAACAGCAACATACCAGTTTGAATCGAGATCGGGCGTGGAAAACAGGCCAATCATCGAACAGTTTCTGACCACCAGAACCGAGGAGGCATTCTGCGCTCTTTTTGAATCGGTGTGCGCGCGCGTGCGGCGATACTTTCTGCTGCGGGGACTCGACACTGCAACTGCGGATGAATTGACCCAAAACGTGATGCTGAAGGTCTATCGTCAGGCTGGTGAATTGCGAAAAGTGGATCAGTTTTACGCCTGGCTATTCACCATCACGCGCAATGAAATGGTCAGTTTCTGGCGCGGGCAGAAAGCGCGGATCGAAACGGTTGGTTTTGAAGCTTTGCCGGATGAGCAAGCTGCAAAACTGACAGTGGAACCTGCCGCACTGCCGGAGTTGCGGTTGATGGGTTGGCTGAAAGCGCTTGATCCGGCGGATCGCGATCTGGTGGTTTTAAGGTTTGTGGAAGGCTTGAGTTACGAAGAATTGGCCGCCGTCTTTTCCCTTCCTCTGGGAACAATCAAATGGCGAATTTTCAATGCACGGAAGAAGCTGGCGACGGTGATTGGCCCGCCTTCCGATAAAAATATACGACAACAAATAAATTAGCTGGCTTTGCTGGGAGGGATTTTATGCAACACGGAATCAACGAGCAGGAGTGGAACGATTACCTGGACGGCAGCGCGAAACCGGAAACGCGAGATCGCATTGAAGCGCATATGATTGGCTGTCTGTCCTGCTGGGAATTTTACGAACGCTTGGCTGGCGCTTCACGCAGCTTGAATGAAGCCAGTGCTGAAGCCAGAGATCAATTGACGCTGGAAGACAGGCAATTGCACAGAATGCTGCATAACGTTTTTGCCAGTCTTCGCAACGAACCCGTTGAAGTTCCAAACCAAAAACAAATTCAAATTTGGCTGGAGGCGCTGAAAACCATGCTGACACCCATTTGCGGAAAACAGATGGCCAATCACGTGTTACAAGCCGCAGCCAAACGCTCTCCGGCGCAATCGCTTGAACGCGTCAGGCCGGATAACTGGGAGCAATTTTTGGATCGCTTGACGGCGATTGCCGCGGCAATGTGCGGCGATACGTTCGCCACGCTGGTCCAGGAAAGAGGGCAATTGTGAATCGGTTTCTGCTCGCTTCGCGGGTCACGCCAAAGCTGGTTTGGATGGGACTGACAGGAGAAATTCTGCTGCTGTCGGCACTGTACCTTCCTGCGGCTCTGGGTGTTTCTGCGCGTTTCAAGCTGGCAGAAGCGATTATTATGACCCTTGCGGGATTGGTGGCTTATGGAATTGCCATGCTGCTAAGCCTAGAAGTGGCAGCGGAGCATCGGCGGACCCCTTGGGCGCGTGCAGCTTGGTTGCTGCTTTCTGCCAGCGCAGCAATTTCCCTGCTGAAACGAACGGCCGGCAGCCCCCTCCTGGACTTCGTAACTGATTATAGGAACAGCCCTTTACGCGGTCTGGTAGACAATCTGATGGTGACGCCGGCGAATCTTTGCCTGCTGGCCGGATTGCTGGCTCTGTGGTGGGGACTTCATCGAATCGGTTTGGGCTTCAAAATCGAGAAACGTGATTGGGTGGCCATGGCAGGCGTAACAGCGTTGTTTTTAACATTGCTGTTTTTTCGGAAGGGGTTATCACAAGGCAATTCGCCGTACCTGCTCAGCCGCATTTTGCAACCATTCGCCTTGGCTTTATTAGGACTGGCTTCTGCCTTTGGGGTTGTGTTGCATCGGTATGCGGTGCAAATGGGCGATGGCCGCCTGGCCGCTGTGATGCGCTGGCTGATGTTTTATGTCTTGCTTCGGGGAGCCTTGGCGCTTGGCTGGGGCATTGTCAGTCCGGCGCTGCCGCTGCAGCTTGATTCTCCTTCGGACCTGAACGAATGGACACTGGATGTTTTGTGGCAAGTCGTCCACTGGGCGGCGGCAATGGCGGCTGCAAGCCGCGCTCAACTGACCGTCAATGCGGCGGAAGAACTGAAGAAATTGCGCGCTGCCAAAGCGGCAACAGTGTCCGCTTGAGCACCTATCGGACAAGACTTGACCCGAACAATCAAAACCTTAACCCCATACAAGCACAACGACTTACCGGTCATTTTAGATTTATTTTGGAAAGATTTCAGGCACGACCTATTGCCAAAAATCCACTGAGTGATAAGTAAGCGAACAATTCTGACCAAACGAAGACGGCAAGGAATAGCCGGTCATGAACAAGTTAGCTTTGCTGGGAAACGACCTTAAATTTTACGCCTGCTCAAAATTGACGTGATAACCAGTGCTGTAACTTCCACGATTTCGAAGGAAAGTTTTCTTTCGGGTTTGGAAGATTATTGGGCTTTATCAAATTGGAAAGTTCAGTTCCTGCGACTGTAAGACAACCCAATTTCGGCGGCGTGAGAGTCTGTCACATCAGGTTGCTGAAGCGCTTTCGGTGCCTGTAGCCATTCACATTAATTCAAGGAGAAACCCATGACATCAAGAGCATCCAGGCTGTCTCAAGTATTTGTCTTGATGGTTTTCGCGGCAGTGCTTTTGCTCACCGCCGGATCGGCCTTTGCGCAGGAAGCGCGCGGGTCCATCACAGGGAAAATCATTGACTCGAATCAATCGGTATTGCCAGGCGTGGCAGTAAAAATCACGAGTGTGGAAAGGGGAACTACAGTTTCGTTGCAAACCAACGAAGCTGGCCTGTACCAGGCTCCTTACCTGCTGCCAGGCACCTATCAAATTGCGGTCGAGGCCAAGGGCTTCAAAAAATCTATCCGCGATGGCGTCGTCCTTCGCGTAAATGACACCATCGAAATCGAAATCGTGCTGGAAGTCGGCAACGTCGGTGAAACCGTCACAGTGACTGCTGACGCTCCGGCTCTGGACACCACTTCCGGCTCCATCGGCCAGGTGATTGACTCGCGCCGCGTGGCGGAATTGCCCATTCCGCACGGAGATCCATTCAAACTGATCGGCCTGGCGGCAGGCGTTTCGTTTTCGCGCGACCTGCGACTGGATCGTCCGTTCGAACCGACGCACATCGTCGGATATTCGATTGACGGCACGCGCGCCAACCGCAGCGACGTAACGATTGACGGCGTTCCCAGCACTTCGACAGCAAACGCTGGCGAAGTCATTGCGTCGTTCGTGCCGCCGCAAGATCTGGTCCAGGAATTCAAAGTGCAGACCGCGACTTTTGACGCGAGTTTCGGCAACACCGAAGGCGGTGTTACCAACGTCAGCATCAAATCCGGAACCAACAAATTCCATGGCACAGCATACTGGACAAAAATGGCTCCGGGATTGTTTGCCAACGATTTCTTTGCCAACAAAGCCAATCAAAAACGCCCGGATTTCAATTATGACCGCTGGGGCGGAACCGTTGGTGGGCCAGTGTGGATTCCAAAGATTTACGATGGCCACAACAAGACCTTTTTCATGTACGGCGTTGAAAGTATTCCGGAATCGCGCCCGCGTAACAACGGAACGCCAACCATCCCGTCCGAAAAAATGCGGAATGGTGATTTTTCAGAGCTTCTGGCTGCGAACGCCGCGTACCAAATTTACAATCCTTTCACGGCGCGCTCTGAAGCAGGTGGGCGCATTCGCAGAGATCCGTTTCCTGGAAATATCATTCCGGCAAACCTGATTAACCCAATCGCCAAAAAGTTTGTGGATTCGTATCTGCCCAAACCGACGACTGCTGGCGCTGCTGACGGAACTGTGAACTTTGCGCAACCGGATTTGACAGAAGCCATTGAGTATTTGTCGAACACCATCCGCATTGACCACGTTATCAACAACAACCACCGCATTTTCG
>CAZXHW010000674.1:0-4848 GCA_964639915.1 uncultured Heliomicrobium sp. | reverse complement strand
CCATCGAAGTCGAAGGCATGCTCTACAAACATCCGAAAGTACTGGAAGCCGCCTGCATCGCCATTCCGGACGAAAAATGGGGCGAAGTTCCCGCCGCTTTAGTTGTGTTCAAACCTGGCCAATCTGCCACCGAAGAAGACATCATCCAGTTTTGCCGAGAGAATCTGGCACATTACAAATGCCCGAAATCCGTCAGCTTCATTGACGCGCTTCCTCGGACGGCGACCGGGAAGATTCAAAAGAATCTGCTCCGCGACAAGTTTTGGCAGGGAAAAGGGAAGCGTGTAGGATGAGTCTGAAACAAGGAGGAACTATGAGTTTGCAAAGTGGAACAATTGAGATCACTGGCCTGCGGTTTGAGACGTTAAGGGTTCTTGATGCAAAAGCAAAAGAGTCCGGCAAATCCGTTGAAGAATATACGCGTGATTTGATTGAAGAAGAGGTTACTGCGCGCGAATCAACTTTCGACGAAATTCTTGCGCCTGTTCGAAAGCAGGTTGAAGAAAGTGGCGTTTCTGACGAAGAACTTGATGAGTTATTTATGCGAGCCAGAAAAGATCATTGGCGCGAACAGCAGGGGAAAGGTTGAATAGCCAAAAGCCACGAGTTGTTTTTGACTGCATGATCTATTTGCAAGCCGTTGTGCGGGGAACGAGTCCTGCGGCGGCTTGCTTGCGTTTGGCTGAAGCCCGCCAGATAGAGTTGTTCGTTAGCCGTAAAATCCTTGCTGAAGTCCAAGACGTTCTTTCCAAAGACTACATTCGTCAAAAATTCGATTCCATCACTGATGAGAAAAGAGCTCAATTTCTTAGCCGAGTGCGAAAGGCCTCTACACTTATCAAAAAAACTTCGGAGCATTTCAATTATCAACGGCGCGATCCCAAAGATGAGCCTTACATCAATCTGGCCGTAGAAGTTGAAGCCGATTACCTGGTCAGCCGCGACAAAGATTTACTGGATTTGATGGATTGGAACCAGGAAACAGGCCGAGAGTTTCAGAAAAGATTTCGGTTCCTGACAGTTGTCACTCCTGAAACTTTCCTGAACAAGATGGAGGAAGAATGATTCCACTTATCTCCGTCAACAAGCTGCAAAAAAGTTATGGCGAAGCGGCGGCGCTGCGTGGCATCAGTTTTGATGTTTCCGTTTCCGAGCTGACCGTCATTATCGGTCCGTCAGGGTGCGGCAAGTCTACGTTGCTGCGCTGCCTGAACGGGTTGGAGCTTTTTGACAGTGGCAGCGTGCGCATCGGCGAGCACGAACTGAAGATGAACGGAGCTTCGCATCATCACCTGAACACACAGCTTCGCCATTTGCGCGAAGAAGTCGGGATGGTGTTTCAGAGCTTCAATCTGTTTCCGCATTTGACCGTGCTGGAAAATGCCGTGCTGGCTCCGACCGTTGTTAAAAAGGTTTCTCGAAAGGAAGTGGAAGAACAGGCGCGAACCTTGCTGACCAAAGTTGGGTTGAAAGACCGGATGGATTATTACCCTTCGCAGCTTTCCGGCGGGCAGCAACAACGGGCGGCGATTGCGCGCGCGCTGACGATGTCGCCGAAGGTGATGCTGTATGACGAACCGACTTCGGCGCTTGATCCCAGTTTGGTCGGCGAAGTTTTGAGCATCATGCGCCAGCTTGATGACGAAGGAATGACGCAAGTCGTCGTCACCCACGAAATGAAATTCGCTCGGGATGTGGCCGACAAGGTTTTGGTTCTGAGCGAAGGCGAGTTGATCGAAACCGATTCGCCGGACGTGATTTTCACTTCGCCGCGTGATGAACGGACGCGAGAGTTTTTGCGGAGATACTTGTGATGAAAAAAAATGGGCCACAGGGCCGCAGAGACATAGAGATATTCAAAAAGGATCAGTTGCCGTTCCGTCCATTTGCCGCGTCAACGGCGTTTGAATTTAGCCGTGGGTTTTCAACCCATGGTAAGCTCAGGTTTTTGTTCCTCGTCGCGTTAGCGACGATTGAATTCAGTCGTCGCTACGCGACGAGGTATTTGTTGTTGCGTTACCCGGCGTTGAAACGCCGGGCTAAAGTCAGCCGCCGCTCTGCGGCGAGGAGGGAGGCAAGTAGCGGCAGGTTAGAACGGCTGGGAACTGTCAGGTTTGCCGCTCTTTGTCTCTGTGGCTCTGTGGCTTTTTGTGTTTCAGCCCAAGCGCAAGACCTTCGTTGGGGTGGCGATGCTGAAGGCGGTGCGCCGTACTTGCTGCCTGATCCAAAAAATCCTCGCCGGATCATCGGCTTTGAAATTGATTTGATGGACGCGCTAGGCAAACAACTCAAACGCAAATCCGTCTTCGTTCAAAACCAATGGGACGGACTGATTCCGGGATTGCAGCGCGGCAGTTACGACCTGGCGGTCAATGGCATTGAAATCACAGACGACCGAAAAGAGCAGGTCAACTTTTCAATTCCGTACTACATTTGCGGAGAACAGCTCAGCGTTCGCGCCACGGAAAATTCGATCAATTCGATTGCCGATCTGAAAGGCAAAACCGTCGGCACGCTGAAATTTTCCTTGGCGCATCGGCTGCTGGAACAAGCCAAAAAAGAGTTCGCTGAGCAAAATCCTGCAAGCGCGCTGGAAATTCGCAGCTACGAAAATCAGAACAATCCTTACGACGATTTGACCAACGGACGCCTGCAAGCCGTGCTGATGGATTGGCCGATTGCCGTCTATTACAGCAATCCGAATCCGAAGTTGAAGTTGGTCGGCGCGGCCATCGGCGAAATGCAGTACGGCATCGCTGTGCGCAAAGATGATGCGGAGTTGCTGAAGCAGGTCAATGAAGCCTTGCTGGCATTGATCAAATCCGGCGAACTAAAAGCGATTTACGACAAGTGGAGCATCTGGAACGAAGAAACCGAAAAGCTGTTTGCCAAGCTCAACCAGCCGGAAGAGAAAAGCGATGCGCTGGCCGAGTTCACACAAACGGTTTCGGCCAAGCTGACTTGGCGCGAACGGCTGAAACGCTATTGGGGGTATTTGCCAGCGTTGCTGTTCGTCGGCGCGCCGATGACGTTGCTGATTTCGGTGTTGGGCATGGCGCTGGCGATTGCTTTAGGGTTGGCATTGGCGCTGGTGAACTTGTATGCGCCGCAACCTTTTTCGTGGCTAGCGAGAGCTTATGTTGAATTGTTTCGTGGAACGCCGCTGCTGATTCAGCTTTACCTGATCTTTTACGGCTTGCCGAATATCGGGATTCGTCTGTCGCCCATAGTCGCGGCGGTTGTCGGGCTTGGGCTGAATTACGCCGCATACGAAGCCGAAAACTATCGCGCAGGCATTCAGGCGATTCCGCGCGGCCAGATGGAAGCGGCATTGAGTTTAGGGATGACGCGTTGGCAATCGCTTCGTCACATCATTGTGCCGCAAGCCATGCGGCTGGTGATTCCTCCGGTGACGAATGATTTCATTGCGCTGTTCAAGGATTCGTCCATCGTGTCGGTCATTACGATGGTCGAACTGACGAAAGTCTACGGTCAGCTTGCGGCAACGTATTACGATTACATCGGCGCAGGAATTTTGACGGCGGCGATTTACTTTTTGATGGGCCTGCCTTTCGTGCGCCTGGCGCGATGGGCTGAGAACCGTTTGGCAACTGATAAACGAGTTGTGACAACCACAAAAAAACGCTGGCTCGGCGTCGGAGCCAAGCCAGCGTGAAGAGTTTCCATTCGGCTAATAGCTTTTGGTAAATACAGGAATCGGGTTTGTTTGTTCGTACCACTCTTCTGTAATTTGACCGGCTGAAGAGATCGTCATCATCATAAAACCGTTAAGCACACGCGGTGGTTCAGCTGGGTTTGCAGTATGGGCGTAGTTTTGATACCGGACTGTATTGGGCTCATCCATTCCCGAAGCCTTGGCATAAGGAAAGGCACCATGCCGATCGCAACGGGCAATGGTGTTGCTTTCGGTGATTGTGGGCGATGAATAGGCAATGCCGTCATGCACGTGTCCCCAGTACCAGGCCGCCGGATCGCCGCCAAGCGCATTATTGATTTCAGTCCAAATCCCGCTTTGTGATGTGCCGTCGTAGCTTAAACCGTTGTGGTGAGTCATCACGATGGTTTTCGATGGTGTCAGCCCCAAGGTTTTCACCCAGTTCGGCTGAATCTGGTGCGGATCGCCTTTGGTGATGCTTCCGTCCATAAACATCGCTGATGTGTCGTAGTAGGCAGAATCCAATCCGACAATCGTCCATTCCCCATACTTCAGCGCGAAGTAGCTGGTGCCGTGTTGCGCCTGGAACCGGTCGTCGCCCAACGCGGCAAAATATCCTTTTGCGCCGCTATACATTTCGTGGTTGGAATTCAGCATGAAACTCGTCCCGGCTGCTTGCGACACTGTGGAGGGCCAAAGGTCCAGATAATTGTTTACTTCTTCACCCGTTGGCGGGAAATCTCCGTCCGTGCCAGCGTAATAAACGTCGCCCAAATGGATGATGTAATCCGGCTTCAGCGCGTTGATCTGGGTCATTACCTGCACCGCGGGATTGTCTGAATAAATACCGGTCCCCCAATCACCCACAACTGCAATTCTGACCTGATCTGGCGAACAGCCGGAAAGCGGGACAATCTGCGGGCTGGCGCCAAACGGCGCCCGGTCTTTGCCAATAGTGACAACCAGGTAATCCAACACCGCCCACAACCATTCTGGATCGAGTTGGTCATAGGTTGAATCGGTGTAAATGGTGCCGTCAGGGCCAATTAACCCGCCGTCTTTATCCTGTGCGGACAGCAAAAGCGCTTGATAATTTGCTTGCGTCAACCGTGTTGGCACAGCGATTTTCAGACCGAACCAAAGCCATGTGAGGACTTCATGGTGATTGACGT
>CAZXHW010000673.1:0-4855 GCA_964639915.1 uncultured Heliomicrobium sp. | reverse complement strand
ACGAATAAACGCGGCAATTGGCAGGACGAAAAGATCAATGACGCTCGCCCGTTTGCCTTTGGTGAATAGATGCTCGGCGGAAAGCGTGGCGTAGGTCAGCACTCGGCGATGGTAATCGGTGAGGTCATCCGCCGTGTAATGCAGCAGCAAACCAGAGAGTTTTTCAGTTCGCCCGCGAACGTGCGCGACTTCGTGCGGCGCCACACCGTCCCAATAGCTGGTCGCTTTGCGATACAGCCGCATCTGAAAATCCGGGAACCAGCCCGAATGTAGAATCCACCGGCCAAGAAAGTTTGTCTTTCGCGAAATCCAGAAGCCGTCAGGCATTGTGGCCGGGTCGCGTTGCCGCAAAGCTTCGATGGAAGCGCGTAATTCCGGCGTGACACGTTCGTCGGCATCCATCCACAGAATCCAGTCGCCGGTCGTCATCGAATCAGAGTATTCGTGTTTGTCTTTGTAGCCGCGAAACTCTCTGTAAAAGATCTTGTCTGTGTACTGTTTGGCAAGTTCCACGGTGCGGTCGGTCGAATACGAATCGCAAATGACAATTTCATCTGCCCACGCCAGACTTTCGCACAACGCGGGGATATTCGCTTCTTCGTTGTATACGTTGATCTTGGCGGAGATTTTCATCAGATGAACAGATCGGCTGAAACATGAAAGAAACCCGCGAGCCTTTTTGCCTGTTCTTTGCTGATTTGGCGCTTACCGTTGACGACTTCAGATACTCTGCTTTTCGATCCAAATACTGGCAGTAAGTCGCTTTGTTTCAGTTGATTTGCGGCAATCAATTCGTTGAGCACTGCCTGTGGCGTGGACTTTTTGATTTCGTAATAGCTTTTCTCGAAGGTTTCGATCAGCAAAGCCAGCAAATCCAGCAATGCCACCTCTTCTTTGCTTATCTCATCGCCTTTCTGCATCAAGCCTTCGACGACAGCCAAGTAGTAATCATTTTCCGCTTTTGTGCGGATGACGGTCGGCAATGTGGAAGCCAGCAAGTTCCCGTACTTTTCACGATTAACTTTTTTGGCAATCACTTTTCCATTTGTCTTTGTCGTATTCAGCATGAGTCAGAACGCTCCGAATAAAAACTTTATGGGTTTTGTAACTCACCCAAGCGATCAATCTGTATTTGTTGTTGCTAACATCGAAGATCGTGCAAGTGCCATAAATATCCGCACTACGAAATGTTCTGCGTATATCCGCAAAGCTCACCCAGTCCGCATCGGAAGTAATGTCGTACCAAGCGTCGAGCGAAACTTGGCTTTCAGGGTGAAGCTCGTAAAACTCCCTGATTCTTCCGTATGAAATGATCCGCATCCACGCCTTTCCAGATTTATTTTCAACTGCCTCGCCCAACTAAGTCGGCAAGCAAAGGTTCCCACGCCGGGAACCTTGCGTCAAGCGAATATCAGCCGCCAAAAGGATATTTACACCTTGCCGTTCAACACAGAACGCAACGCTTGCCCTGTGTAAGATTTTTTGTTCTTGGCGATTTGTTCCGGCGTGCCTTCGGCAATAATTTTGCCACCGCCTTCGCCGCCTTCTGGGCCAAGGTCAATGATCCAGTCGGCGGATTTCATCACGTCCAGATTATGTTCGATGATAATGACCGTGTTGCCAAGATCAACCAGCCGCTGCAACACATCCAGCAACTTCCGCACATCTTCAAAGTGCAAGCCGGTCGTCGGTTCGTCCAGAATGTAAATCGTCCGGCCAGTAGCGCGTTTGGACAATTCCTTGGCCAGTTTGATGCGCTGCGCTTCGCCGCCGGAAAGCGTCGTGGACGATTGTCCCAGGCTGACGTACCCCAAGCCAACTTCATAAATGGTTTGCAACTTCTGTTTGATCTGAGGATGATTTTCCAGCAGCGGCAAGGCGTCTTCGATGGTGGTGTCCAGAAGCTGAGAAATGTTCTTGCCCTGATACCGGACGTCCAGCGTTTCGCGGTTGTATCGCCCGCCTCGGCAAACTTCGCAGGTGACGTACACGTCCGGCAGAAAGTTCATCTCAATGCGTTTCAACCCGTCTCCCTGACAGGTTTCGCAACGTCCGCCTTTGACGTTAAAGGAAAAGCGTCCCGGTTTGTAACCGCGTTCGCGCGATTCGGGCAGCATCGAATACAACTCACGAATCGGCGTGAACAAACCGGTATACGTCGCAGGGTTCGAGCGTGGTGTGCGGCCAATTGGCGATTGATCAATTTCGATGACCTTATCTATATGCTCCAGGCCTTCAATGGCAGCATGCGCGCCGGGTTCGGCCAGGCTGCGATAAATTTTCCGAGCCAGCGCGCGGTACAAAATGTCTTCGACCAGTGTGGATTTACCAGAGCCAGAAACACCCGTTACCACCGTCAGCAGGCCAAGCGGAAAGCTGACGTCGACGTTTTTCAAATTGTGTTCGGTCGCTCCGCGAACGGTGATAGCTTTGCCATTCGGCTGGCGGCGTTGTTTGGGAACGGCAATCTGTAACTCGCCGGACATATACTGTCCGGTTAACGAAGCTTTCGTTTTGGCGATGTCATCGGGTTTGCCGATAGCAACGACTTCGCCGCCGTGCGTTCCAGCGCCAGGCCCAAGGTCAACGACGAAATCGGCGCGACGAATGGTTTCTTCGTCGTGTTCGACAACCAGAACCGTGTTACCCAAATCGCGCAGCGTTGCCAGCGTTTCCAGCAGCTTTTGATTGTCGCGCGGGTGCAGCCCAATCGAAGGTTCATCCAGCACGTACAGCACGCCGCGAAGTTGCGAACCAATTTGCGTCGCTAATCGGATTCGCTGGCTTTCTCCGCCAGACAAACTGGACGAAGGACGATCCAGCGCCAAATACCCCAGCCCAACCGAGTTCAAAAACTTCAACCGGTCCCGGATTTCTTTTAAGACTCGACCGGCGATCAGATCTTCGCGGACGCTGAGTTTGATGTCGGCAAACGCTGTGATCGCTGATTCAATCGGCAGCCGTGAATACTCTGCAATGGATTTATCGTTCAATCGAACGGCCAACGATTCAGGCCGCAATCGCGCTCCATTGCAGGCAGGACAGGCAATTGGTGAAATCAACGATTCCAGCGCCGAACGCGATTCTTCGTCCGCGGCGTTCGTTTGCAAACGCTTCATCGCATCCATTAGAAACGCCGTCGCGCCTTTCCACTCGGCTTTGTATTTGTAGTCGCCGTAGCGGAATTCGACCTTTTCTTTCAACCCCGCGAAGAACGCTTCGCGGACTTTTTTCGGCAGTTTGGCGAACGGCGTTTCTATTGGTTGATCAAAATGGCGCGCGACCGCCAGCAAAGCTTCTCGTAAATACGAATCCGTCGCCTTGTCTTCTTCGCCGACGAATTGCAGTTGGTTGATGGGGATTGAACCGTCCAGGATCAATTTAGACGCATCAAGTTCGTAAGCGATGCCCAGTCCGTTGCATGCTTTGCACGCGCCATAAGCCGAGTTGAACGAAAACGAGCGCGGTTCCAATTGCGCCACCGAAATGCCGCAAAACACGCACGCCATCTTTTCGGAATACATGCGCTCTTCGCCGTCAACGATAGAAATCAGCACAATGCCTTCGGTCAGCTTTGTCGCCGTTCGCACAGATTCTTCCAAGCGGGACGCGATGCCTTCTTTAATCAATAAACGGTCAACAACAACTTCGATGGTGTGATTACGGCGCTTGTCCAGCTTGATGTCGTCCTCCAGGGTCATCATCTCGCCGTCAATCCGCACACGGTTGAAGCCGCTTTTTTGCAGCTTTTCCAGTTCCTTTTTGAATTCGCCTTTGCGGCCACGAACGATAGGAGCCAGAATCATCACACGCTGGCCATCGGGTAATTCTTTGACGCTTTGGATGATTTGATCGGTAGACTGGCGGGAAACCGGGCGTCCGCATTGAGGGCAATGCGGTTGGCCCACCGAAGAAAACAGCAACCGCAGATAATCGTAAACTTCGGTCACCGTGCCGACGGTTGAACGAGGACTGCGGCTGGTGGTTTTCTGCTCAATGGAAATTGCCGGAGACAAGCCCTCAACGGCGTCCACATCCGGCTTTTCCAGTTGCTCCAAAAACTGCCGCGCATACGCCGACAACGATTCGACGTATCGCCGCTGCCCTTCGGCATAAATCGTGTCGAAGGCCAAGCTGGATTTTCCCGATCCGCTCAGGCCGGTGATAACCGTCAACTGGTTGCGAGGAATTTCCAAGCTGATGTTTTTCAGATTGTGCTGGCGCGCGCCACGCACCGTAATGCGATCAATAGCCATAAAGTTCCGAGCCGTCAGCTACAGACAGGAATTTGTGTTAATGATGAAACAAGGAGTTTAGCTGACGGTTCGAGGCTGAGCAAACTGCGGTTTTAGGCTGCCCGATCGGAATTTGATTCATTCACACCGAAATCTATCTTTGAGTTGATGTTACGAAAGATTTGTTCTGCACCTTCGCAATTATTGATTGCTAAAAAAGGAATTATCCTTGTTGGTACTTGCTCGAACAGGCGATCCACTTTCAGACGATCAGCCGAAAGCATTTCTTCAATTGCAGACAGGCAGGCTTGATCGTAAATCGCTGTAAGCGGTTGCAGGCGACCGTCTTGATCCGTCGGAACCGTGATTGATTTTAGGTTCTGGGTTTTGGATTTTGGATTTGCGGCTTGATGAGTGTTGCAAAGAAATGACAGGAATTCAGAAGTAAGGAACGGCAGGTCGCAGGCGAGGATCAGCGCCGATTCGTTTTCGCCGCAAGCTTTCAGCGCCGTGTGAATGCCTCCGAGCGGGCCGTTGTGGTCGTGCAGGTCGTACAGCAGCCGGGCATTCCACCTGGCGGCAAGTTCGCGGTAACGGTCAGCGTTTGGGTTGGCTGAATT
>CAZXHW010000672.1:0-4861 GCA_964639915.1 uncultured Heliomicrobium sp. | reverse complement strand
CCACCTCCGTGCGTTGTGCCGGGGAAGTAATACCGTCGAACGTTCGCAGGCAAAGGAATGTCAGTATCGGCTTTTGTGCCCACCAGGTTTGGCGACATTCTTAGTCCCCAAAACTCAGCCGAGCCAAACGTCTCGAAAATCCTCGGACAGGTTCTGGTTATGCTGCACCGATCCAGCATGCTTGCCGGTTTTCTGCCTCGCAGAGTGTCTTCGTATCTGCCCCACCACAGCACAGCTTCGCTGCCGGGTTCGTACAAATTGGCTGCGCCGCTGGGATGAGAAAAGCGGATATTTAGCGCCATTTGCCGACCGGCGATGTGGTCATTCGCGCCTTCCCAAACAATCAAGTTTTGTTCATCTTGATTGAAGCCCAGATGAATGAACGTCTTAATGAAGTTGCCGGATTGCGAATTGCCCTGAGCAATGGCGTGCGTAACGCGACCGGCAATCGGGTTGGCAGCCCCGGCTTCGTCTTTCATCGAACGACGAAAGAACGCCGTGATGTCGCGCGTCGCCGCGAAGCCAATTCCCAGCACCAGAGGGTCCTTGGCCGTATAAACTAGTTCATACAGGTTTGCCGGATCAAAACCGCTTTTCAGACAAACTTTGTTGGCGTCTGGCGTGCCTGGAAAGGGAGCTTTGCTGCAATCGGCAAAAGCCCAATCAGAACTGGCCAGCGGAATGATCGCGCCTTCTTCCGAAGCCCGGCGGGTCAGCATCGCTTTGGTGGTGTCCAAAGTGGCAGCAGTGTGAGCAACCGGCAGAGGCAAAGTGTTTACACCGGCAGCCATATTGCTGAAGCGGGCCAGCACGGTTCCGGTAATGCTGGAACCGTCTGGATTTTTCGAGACAGGGACGCTGATGGATTCAAAGCCAGTGCGCGGAGTCAGGTCGCCTTGCCAGCCGCTGAACAGAATCATGTAGCCGCGCTTCATCAAAAACTCTTCGCCGGATTCGCCCGCCACGCTGAAACCGCCGCTTAAGATTCGATTGCCGCGATTTGGCACGGCGTAAATCAAAACGCCGTTCGCTTTGGTCAGGTCCATCGGTTTCAGCAGCATGAACGTCGCGACGTATTCCACCATTCCACGCGAATTGCGTGGCGCGAACTGAATGTCCGTGATGATGGCGTTGTGCGGATCTTTCGGATCAAGTTCGCCAAACGCTTTTCCGCTCAGCATTTCGTATTGGCCGACTGCGCCAAACGATTTGCCTTCGTTGACGGGCGACTGTTTCAGGTCAATCAGGATTTTGGTTACACGAGCTTCGGCAGTGATTGAACAACCGAGCAAGATCGCTGTCACAAACAGCAATCCGGCGAAACGATGAAAGCGATGTTTTGTCATCCAAATATTCTCCAAGCTATTTCTTCAGCAATCCCTGCAAGCCCAGCCAGTCGCCGAACCGATCAATCCATTGATCCGAGGGCAGGTTTTGTTTGCGCATTCCGAAACCGTGGCCGCCTTTGGAATACATGTGCATTTCGGCAGGCTTTTTCGCGGCGATCCATTGGCTGTAAAGTTTGACGCTGTCCGGAGCCAATCCCAATTGATCGTCGGTCGCCGCCACAATGAACATCGGCGGAGCGTCTTTCGGCACATCGGCAGGTTTCACCGCTCCCATATACACGTAAATCGGAGCGACGAAATCCGGGCGGGTTTCCGCCGAGTATTGAAACGCGACCGAAGCCGTCACTGTTCCTCCGGCAGAAAATCCCATAAAGCCAATTCGATTCGGCGACACGCCAAAGTCAGCAGCGTGTTTGCGCACGTAGCTCATCGCAGCCAAGCCATCAGCGACCGCCAGTGGAACCACATCCACATTGGCGGCATCCACATTGACGCGAGCGCCGCTACCCATTTTGGCCATCACTTCTTTCACGCCGTCTTCGCCGGTTGGAACCAGCCGGTATTTCAAAACAAACGCTGTCGCACCGCGCGCCACCAGCCACTTGGCGACGTCAACGCCTTCGCTGTTGATGGAAAGTGCGTGGAATGCGCCGCCGGGACAAATAATTACGGCGGTTCCGTTGGCCTTGTCTGCTTCGGGCGCAAACACCGTCAGCGTAGGATTGACGACGTTGGTGACAACTTGTGTATTCCAGATTGGCGAAAAGTATTCTTTTTCCTGATGCTTCCAATGCTCCGACCCTGGAGCCGCGCCCGGATATAAGCGAATGACTTTTTGCGCCAGCGCGAAATTGGTCAGCAAGAGCAGCAGCCCAACCGCGGCGAATATTCTGAGTTTCATCGGATTCTTTTGCCTCATTTGATGTTGTTTGCGGCACGTGCCGGTCGAATTATTTAGATCGAATGCCGCTCAAACTAACCTCAGCAGCGATTCAGGGCAAGACCCGTTTGTGTGATCGAGAAAAAGAATTTTGGTGGTTAATTGCTCAACTAATTGCGGCTGTTTTCGAGCCTGAATATACTCTCAAGTCTAAAAGCAATTGGCCGACACATACTAAGTGGATATAGGCAGCTATGATACATAGGCAGTTAATTCTAATTAGCGCATTTACTTTGGTGGCCTCATCATTTTCGGTGAAGATGATCTCAACCAAAGCGCAGACTGCCTCAGGCAGAGGAGAGAAAACCGCAGGCATTCCTTCTCAACTTCAGCCTTCGCTTGATGAAGGCGTCAGACGTTTTGTTGAAGCGCAAGCGGCAGGGCAATGGGATGAGGTTGCCAAATTCTTAGGCCGGTTTCGTGGTAGCTCCCGAGGCACTCTCTACACAGAAGCGCATAAGGAATGCTTGCTTTCTCAAATGCGAGCTATGCCTATGATCTCATTCGTCAGAGAACGTGTCTTTTTTAGGACTGAGATATTAAGTACGCCCACTAGTAAAAGGTGGTGGTTTTTCACGGGCGTTGCAGAGTTCAAGACAACGTCAGGTACTGCCAAATCTCAAGCACAAATTACCGCGTATCGAGACCATGGCAAGTGGTACTTCACTCCGCCGAGCTACGATGATGAATGGGAACGTGACCGCATTACTGAGGCTGACTTTGCAGGCGATAAGAGTACAAACATAAGTATTGAGCTTGATCCTGCTTGCCCAGTTGAGATACGCGACTTTAGTGTGATTATAGATCGTGAATACCTTTCTTTGCGGAGGCTCAACTTCACGTTAAAGAATAAGACCAAAAAAAAGATAGTAGGTTACGGGCTGCGCCTAGGCACGGTTGATGCTCATTGTTTTGGTTTTATGCAAGGTAGCCCAACAACAATAGAGCCGAAGGGAACAGCACCCGCAAGTGAGGTGAAGTATTCAGCATACGTTTACTACTGCCAAGGGGAGTCCAAGCGTCGCCTTGTCATTGATAGCGTGAGCTTTGCGGATGGCTCAACCTGGAGAGATCCGAGATTTCAGAAGAATAGAATACCGAAGGATTGTTCGTTCTAAGGTATTGGGGTATTCAGTAGTGAAGTGGCCCGACAATAACGCGTTGCACCGAAGCGCGGGCAGTGCAGCTCTCGGAATACTTCCAGGCCATCGCTCGCAGCTACTGACCACAGGCGTTAGGTCGTTAATGATGCGTTGAGCTACTGCCTATAGTCAATTTCTTATCTTCCTTGTCATCAGTCTTTTAGTCCTCACAGTCTTCAGCAGTTCCTGTCAACCTACCCAACCTTGTTCACCGCGAATCTATTTTTCAAACCAGTTGAATTTGGCAATGGCTTTGACCAATTGACAGCAAAGCTCGCTGAGGTTGCGAAAGTTCCATTGACCGTCAGCAGATTGGCTTTTATAGTCCGTCGCCAGAAGGTCATACCAAATCCTGAAAGAGGAATCTGAAAGCAAATGAAATTCAAGAGAAGGTTTTTCAGCGTCGCGCTGCTGTGTCTGCTGGCTGGAGTTTTGCTGGCGCAAGAGCACATTCCACAGAATGCAAAGAATCCCTTTGCCGGAAACGCGGCTGCGATTGCTGCCGGATCGCGGTTGTACGAACAGGCTTGTCAGTCGTGTCATGGTGGAGAAGCGAAAGGCGGCGAGCGAGCGCCTGCGCTGACGGGCGGCAGCTTTCGCAGAGGCAATCTGGATGGCGAAATCTTCCTGAATATTCGCAACGGCGTTCCCAGCACGCAAATGCCTCCGTTCAAACGCCTGACCACGGATCAAGTCTGGCAACTAGTCAGTTACATTCGCAGTTTGAACGCGGTGGCAGTTGCAAGCACCGAAATGGTTGCCGGAAATCTGCTGGCGGGAGAGCAGCTTTTTTATGGCAAAGCGAACTGCGCGGCTTGTCACGAAATCAATGCGCGCGGGTTGAATGTTGGGCCGGATTTGTCCGCCGCCGGAAAGTATTCGGCAGATGTTTTGCGCCAAAAGATTCTTGATCCGGCAACCAGCACGAACCCGAATGCTCGAGGGCGCAGGCGTCCTGGCGGAGTTGTCATCGTCAAAACCAAAGACGGGCGAGAGCTTCGTGGAGTCCGTCGCAACGAAGACACCTATTCGATGGTGTTGGTGGATGTGACGGGCAAGCTGCACTTGTTGGAGAAAAAGAACCTGACGGACATTCGCACGGAAGCCGGTTCGTTGATGCCCGCCGATTACGGCCAGAAATTATCCGAAGCCGAAATTCAAAACCTGGTGGCGTATTTGAAATCCTGCAACGGTCGTGAGTTGGCCAAAACGGCTGAAGCGGAGATTGCAGGCGGCTTGAGCTACGAACGAATTCGCAATGCGGCAGCCGAACCGCACAATTGGCTGACGTACTGGGGCGATTATTCGGGCAAGCATTTTTCCACGTTGAAGCAGATCAACACCGCGAACGTAGCTCAGTTGCAGTCTCGCTGGGCTGTGCAGATGCCTGGCGACACCTTGCTGGAAGCGACGCCGCTGGTAATTGACGG
>CAZXHW010000671.1:0-4871 GCA_964639915.1 uncultured Heliomicrobium sp. | reverse complement strand
TCTTGACACTCCGACGGTCAATGACCACATCCCTGATCTGCTTGATGAACTGGCTTTTGCGCTTCAGGCAAGGTCTGAGGAGACGATCTCGAAAGTGCTCTGCGTAGGCACTCCGCCTGCTCATGGGGTGCAGCGTGTCCAGGATGGATTTGACATTGAAGAAGTCGTTGCAGAGTACAACATATTGCGCGGCTGTATTCACGATCTGGCAGACACTCATGGTGTCATCTTGCAAGGGCAGCCTTTCCACATTCTGAACGGTGTTTTGGATGGGGCAATCGGATTGGCCGTACAGGCCTTTGCAACGCGCCGAGCGCTGGAAGTGCAGCAGCGCCGCGAAGAGTATCTCGCCTTTGTGGCGCACGATCTTCGAACTCCATTGAATGCCATTTCAATGACTGCGAGGGTTCTGGAACTTACACTTGCGCGGCAAGGCACCGCTCCTGACAGTGCTCGGATGTTCAAATCCCTCCGCCGAAACGTGGCCCACCTTGAAGGGCTGGTCGGCAAGGTGCTTGAGGAAAACACGAATCTTCAAACAGAAATTGGCATTAAATTGGAGCGGCGCGCATTTGATTTGTGGCCGCTTGTCGAAGCGCTTATTCACGATCTTCATCCGATCGCAGGCACCGACAGCACGCTGTTGATTAACCAGGTGCCGGACGATCTGGTCGTTTATGCAGATGCCGGTCTGGTAAGGCGGGTTTTTCAGAATCTGATCGCCAATGCCATCACCTACACTCCGCGTGGAGAGGTGAGCATCGGGGCACAGGGATCTGGCACGGAAGGCGCTGTTGAGTGTTGGGTCAGCGATAATGGTGCGGGAATCCCGGAGGAGTTTATTGCAAAAGTGTTCGACCACTTGGAAACTGACCCTGAAAAGGAAGGTGGGCTAGGCCTGGGCCTTGCAATAGTGAAGACTTTTGTTGAGGCACACCAAGGAAAAGTAACTGTCGAAAGCCAGGAAGGTCTTGGCTCGACATTCCGGTTTACACTACCGGCCAAGGGACAATAAGCGGAAGTGATTCGCCGCCGTAATAAGTCATCAGCGTTTACGAAAAGGAAATTGCGAATGAACCAGATTGCAATTAGAGGATGGTGTTGCTTTGGCGTGGGATTGCTGTTGGTCTTTTTTGCGATATGGCCGACTTCTGGGACAGCCACTCAGGCAAAGTTGAAAGAGCCAAGCAGTTACGTCTGCCACCGGGCGGCGGGGGAAATTCGCATTGACGGCAAACTGGATGACGCTGCCTGGAAGAAAGCCGATTGGACGGAATTGTTCGTTGATATCGAAGGCGACGCAAAACCACGGCCAGCGTACAAAACTCGCGTCAAGATGCTGTGGGACGACAACTACTTTTACTTTGCCGCTGACCTGGAAGAGCCACACGTTTGGGGAACACTGGCAAAACGCGATTCCGTGATCTTCTACGACAACGACTTTGAAGTCTTTATTGATCCCGAAGGCGACACGCTGAATTATTACGAACTGGAAATTAACGCGCTAAATACTGTTTGGGATTTGCAGCTTGATAAACCGTACCGGCACGGCGGTAAACCGAACGATGGTTGGAATGCGACCGGCTGGAAAACGGCGGTTTCGGTTGCAGGCACGATCAACAATCCAAAAGACAAAGATCACGGATGGTCAGTGGAAATGGCTTTGCCGTGGAAAGACCTGATCGGAAGCCCCCGACCGATTGGGGCTCCAAAAGTTGGCGACCGTTGGCGAGTGAACTTTTCCCGCGTCGAATGGCAGCACGAAATCGTTGACGGCAAATACAGCAAGGTCAAAGGCCGAAAAGAAGACAATTGGGTCTGGTCGCCCCAAGGCGAAATCAACATGCACCTTCCTGAAAAATGGGGCTTCGTGCAGTTTGCGGGAAAATGATCCTTATTTGCTTTCCTGCCAGTCACCTTGAATGACAAATCCTGCCCAGTAATATGGCGCAGCCCAGCGTGCTTCTTTGGCCATCGAAAGCTGCGCCGCTCGCAATGCCGCAGCAGCGGGCAATTTGTCTTTTAACAAGTGGCGATAAAAGCGGCTCATCAATTCCGCCGTCGCGGCGTCGTTAACATCCCACAAACTGGCCACAATGCGCGGCGCTCCGGCGTACATAAATCCCCGAGTCAATCCAATCAGCCCTTCGCCTTTAATGTCTTTTCCCATCGCGGTTCGGCAGGCGGAAAGCACAACCAGATCGGCGTTCAGCTTCATATTGTATAAATCAGCCATACGCAGAAACCCATCTTGCGCGCGACCGCTTTCATCCACCAGCGAAAGCGCGATGCCGGATTGTTCCGGGTGACGAGAATTGATAACGCCGTGTGTAGCGAAGTGAATGATTTTGTAATCGCTCAGTTTGGCGTCCAGGGACGTGGCGCGGCTGGCGGTGAAATCGAAAGCAGTCAGGTTTTGCGCGCCACGGGCCAACGCCAGAATAGCTTCGGCTTCCTGGCGAGAATAAGGCAGGCGAGCAAAATCTTTGATTCCTATATCTTCGGCTGAGCGGGTCAGTTGGCTGGCGCGCAAAGAAAGCTTACTGGAGGCAACAGGCAATGCTTTTTGCGCGTTGACGGATTTTACGCGTGGATCGTTTTCGCTGAAGACCGGGTCGGCAAACATGGCCAGTAGCTTTCCAGGTGCGGAGTGGGAAGGGCTATCTTCCCGCAAAGCAGCCAGCGTCGAAGCCGAAGGCAGATTCACCACCTCAAACTGGGAATTGAACAACGCTTTCCTTGTCGAACCCGGCATCGGCAATACGCCAAAAGGAATGTACTGCAACGCGCCGTCTGCAACGACAACCAATCGTTTGTGGTTTAGCAGCTTCAGCAATTGAGGCGAAGGCGGCAGGATCAACCGGCTCAAATCCGCTGCTGATAATTCCGCCGCCCGCTGCCAGCGGCGTTGGTGGCTGACTTTCAACAGATCGTAACATTTGCTTGCCGCCGCTTCGATTTGCTTTCTGGCGGGCAGCGGAATGCTGAGCACAGAATCAGAGGTAACAACCCAAAGCGCGCTTCGCTCGTCGCCAAGCGCGTATTCCAGTAACACGGTATCGGCGTCCAGCAACTGTTGAATTTTCGCCAGGCTTAATGGCGAAGGCTGCGTCAATGCGGCATAACGAGGGCTGTTTTTGCGGATGGCGGATTGAACGTGCTGAAACGCCGCATTTGCCTGATCGAGTTTTTGACGAGCTTCGGACAATTGGGCTTCGGTCGCCTGTCGGCTGAGCAGTCGCGTCAGCCGGTTGGTCGTATCGCCAAGCGACCAACGAAGCGTGTTCTCCCGTTCTAGCAAATCGCCGTCAACGCCTTGGCGAATATCCGCTCGGCTTTCCCGCAGCAATTCGCGCAAGACGCGGGCACGCCTACTTTCACTGGCTTGTAACGCGGTGATGTCGTAACCGACTGTTGGCTGACGTTCGTGCAGACGCAGCAACAAATCCAGATAAAATTCTTCCTTATCGCGTTCGGCTGCCGCAAACGAAGCGCGCAGTTCAGGGCTGGTAATCTGATTTCGAACCGTATCCGAGATTTGCAGCGCATCTTCAACCAGCGAAAGCGACTTCGGCAGATTTCCGCGATCCCGTTCGACCGTCGCCAGCATCAACAACGTGTCATTTTCGGCCAACTGCGCCTGCGTTTCATGCTGTATGCGAAGCGCGAAATCCAGATATTCGATAGCCTTAGCGCTGTCGCCAAGCTTGTAATATGCGCGTCCAAGCTGATATGCCGTTGCCGCTTGCCCGGTTCGATCGTTGATCTTTTTTCGCAACGCCATGGCCTGTTCGGCGTAAGGCAGCACTTCCTGATAACGCCCGGTGCGATATTGAATCGAAGCGATCAGGCTCAGCGCACGCGCTTCAAACTCAGTCGCTCCCAATCGTCGCGCCTGTTCCAACCCTTGCTGATAATGTTCCAGCGCTTTTGGAAGTTCTTCCATCGCGCGATAAACATTTCCCAGATTCAGCAGGATTGCTGTTTCCCCCTCCGGATCCTTTCGCGCCCGACGCAGTGCAAGCGACTGTTCGGCGTAACTCAGCGCCTGCTGATATTCGCCAAGGTCTTTCATCAGAATGCACAGATTGTTCAACGTGCTGGATTCAAAAGTGATGTCGCCCAACGAACGACTAAGAACCAAAGCGCGTTCTGAGCATTCAAGCGACTGTTCGGCTCGGCCAAGTTGACCGTGGAGAGCGGCTGTTGAAATCAACGCGGGCAACTCAGTTTCTTCATCGCCAAGAACGTTACTCAGCGCGATAGAACGTTCCAGCCATTTTCTGGCGGGAATGAAATCATCCAGAAACAGATAGGAGTTGCCAATGCCAAGTAACAATCTGGTTTCGGTCAATTGATCTTTCAGATTGTTGGCCAGCGATAGCGCGGTCGTCCAAATTTCTCTGGCTTGCGGCCAATCAGAAAATTGCCAGGTGAGTCCCAGTCTGTGCAGCGTATTCAGTTCACCCCATTGGTCTGCGGTGGCGCGAAATCCGTCCAAGGCCGTTTGTAGATGACTGCGCACGGATGCCCATTGCTGTTTGGACGCGTCGGTTGTCATAAGCTTTAAGCCTTCTTCCAGCGAACGTTCGGCGCGGACACGTGTGCGGTCTGAATCCGCTGCGAGATGGCCTTCCACATAACTCAGTTTGTAACGCCCGGCAGAACGCGGGCCCCGTGAGGACGTCGGGCCGGACGTCGTGCGCGAGGTGGTAGCGCAGCCGGGCGGCCTCGAACTTCATCATCCGCGCGAACGCCTCGGGGGCGCGCCCCGAAGCGGACTGCCTGTCGAGCTGCGCGACGCGCCGGGCGATGGCCGGGCGCCAGTCGGCCCCGGCGGTCTTCTTCGTGAAGGCCAGATTGCGGCTCTG
>CAZXHW010000670.1:0-4875 GCA_964639915.1 uncultured Heliomicrobium sp. | reverse complement strand
ACGGTGGGGGTGGGCTGTTTTGGCGGCTGTGGTTTATGATTCACAATCATTTAAGGTTGGCAGTTCAACTTCTTTTGCAATTTCTTGTCGAAAACGGAGAAAAATTATGACTGAGACAAAATCGCGGCGCGATTTCCTGAAACAGGCAAGCGCTGGGGCAGTCGCCGTCTCGGCTTTTTCAATTCCTGCCAGGGCAAACGAATCTTTTTCTGCTGTTTCCAACGGAAGAGTGTTCGGAGCCAATGACCGCGTCAATGTCGGTTTTGTTGGTTGTGGCGGACGCATGAATACGCACTTGAATTACGTCGTCAGCCGGTCGAAGGAAAAGGGCGATGTTCAAGCCGTGGCCGTTTGCGACATTTACGACAAACGGAAACAGCTTGCCCGCCAGCGCACCGGCGTGGACGAGAAATCTGTTCATCATGACTTTCGCGAACTGTGCGCCCGCAAAGATGTGGATGTTGTTGTGATTGCTTCTCCGGATCACTGGCATTACGCCCATGCGATGGCGGCGCTTCGTGCTGGCAAAGACGTTTATCTGGAAAAACCGTTCACCTACACAATTGACGAAGCCAGGGAAATTGCAGAATTTGTGAAGGCGAATAAGCGCGTGCTGCAAGTTGGCAGCCAATACACGTCGTTCGACCATTTCCACAAAGCGCAGAAAGCGATCAAGGACGGGTTGATCGGGCAGGTTGTCTGGGCGACTGCCGGTTATGGGCGCAACGCCAACAAAGAAGGCGGCGAATGGAATTACGAAATTGATGTAGACGCCAGCGACAAGAACATTGACTGGAAGGCCTTTCTGGGCAATGCGCCCAAACGAGCGTTCAGCGCCGAGCGATATTTCCGCTGGCGCAAGTATTGGGATTATTCGGGCGGCATCGCGACAGATTTGTTTTACCACGCGCTGGCTCCGTACGTGATGATTACAGGCCAGCAGTTTCCGGAACGGGTGACGGCTTCGGGCGGGATTTATGTTCAAAAAGACCGCGAAGTTCCCGACACCTTGCTGATGAATGTGGACTATTCAACCTTTACGGTGAATCTGTCGTGTTCCGTCGCCAGCGGCGCGTCGCCTTTGCTGGCCGTCAACGGAACCGAAGGTCGCATCATCGTCGCCCAGAAAGGCGAAGATTTCAGCCACAAAACCATCGAAATCCTTCCCGACAACGAATACCGCAAAGAATTCAAAGCCAAAACCGGCGAAGACAAACTGCTGATTGAATGTCAGCCGAATCTGCGCGGTGCGCATCCGCACATGGATAACTTCATGGATTGCGTTCGCAGCCGCAAAGAGCCAAACCTGAATGCAGAACTTGGATACAAAGTAATGACGGCAATTCGCATGGGAGTTGACGCGTATCGGCAACAAACGACAATCAAATGGGATGCCCGGCGCGAACGCGCGATGGCGAAAGCCTAAAAGGAGAAATAAATGGCGGAATCAATCGAACGCCGGATCGAACAAACATTTCCTTGTTATTACGATCTGTACGTTCCTGACGGTGACGCGCCCAAACCGCTGATCATTGCGATGCACGGGTACGGCGGAGATAAACGCTCAATGATGAAGCTTGCGCGGCGAATTAACGACCAGGATTTCGCCATCGCCGCGCTGCAAGGCCCGCACCAGCATCTGGTGATGCCGACCAAAGAATCGCCGAAGCTCGGCTACGGATTTGGCTGGCTGAGCAATTTCAAGCCAGAAGATTCCGTCGCGCTGCATCACCGGCTGGTCAATCAGATCATAGACGAGCTTGCGGCTTCAGGCGAAGCCGACACCCGCCAGGTTTTCCTGATCGGATTTTCGCAAGCTTGCGGCGTGAATTTCCGGTACGCGTTCACCAATCCTGGTCGCGTTCAAGGCGTCGTCGCCATTTGCGGAGGCATTCCCGGCGATTGGAACTCTGAAGGCAAATACGCTGAAGACAACATTGACGTGTTGTATATCGCCGCCGAACGCGACGAGTTTTATACGACAGACATCATGCGCAAGAATGCTGAAGCCTTGAAAAGCCGCGCGCGTTCGGTTGAGCTTCGATTGTTCGACGCCAAACATGAAGTTCCGCGCGATTCTTATTCCGTGATTGATGAGTGGCTTCAAAGCAAACAAACAGGACTAAAGTGACGTAACTTAACGGATAGCTCTAAGTTTGCATTGCGATAATGTTGTTTAGATAGATCGTAGAAGCCGCAGTGTGTTCGCTAAAGATACCTTGGGTAATGGATACATTATGGGCAAAAGATATTTCATGTTTAAATGATGTAAATCGTGTGATTCCAGCTATAACCTATCGCCCCATGTACCAACGGCGGAAAGTATAACTTTTTGCCAAATAACTAAATCAATAGATACTTGTATTTTCTGTTCCAAAATTGAATCAAACGCTTTTCTGTGAGATGTCAACAATAAGGCTAAGTCTCTTTTGTCAGAAGTTCTGGCAACATCGCTATTTGACTCAAATTTGGCGATTAAAGTGTCGAATCTTTGTATGAGCCTATTTACTTGTGGGGATGCCGGTGTTCCACTAGTTTGAGTGGAACAAGAGGAAAATACCAATCTAATGTGACGTAGGCAAGCAATAAAGCAAGGGACATCTCCGCATCTTACTGCATATATCCTTTGAATCTTACGCCCTCTTTCTAGGTCATGCATTTTACAAAGGAGTTTGTATGTTATTTTCTTGAGTTCTGTTGGATTCCTGACCGAGGTTTTGAGTTTCATTAACTGTTAGGTTCCTCCTAATTTAGTATTGGTTTAATTGCTGAGTCTATTATGGTCTTGTTGCCAATTTCTTAAGCTCACTTAGTAGTTTCTCTGTATCTGTAGAATAATCATCGCATCCAATTATTTCTGTGTTGACTTTCTTTTTGTACTTTTCCAGAACTTCGCCGGTTTTATCTTTTCGAAGAAATAAAAAATGTCGTAATTGGTAATTAGGGTAAGCTGGCCAATCAAATGAATCTGACAAGTCATCGATAAAATCCTCCCAATGAGGGTCGCTTCCTCCATAGCCCACGAATAGCACGCAATGCCTTAGGAAAAGGCTCTGTATGGCAACAGTAAAACCAGGGTGCTTCTTTTTTATTTTCTTATAGTCCTCAACCGTAAAAACGAACTCATTTAGAGCAATGTCGTATGCGCTTCCATGAAGATGTATGATGCTAGCTCTTTCCTCATATATCGCTGATGCAACCTTTTGGGCTTCCTGGTAGTTGAATACACTATTCCATAGTTTTAAATGGCCTTCTTCTTTGGCCGCTTCTTCAAGAAGGGTGTCATAATTAGTAGTTAAAATATAGGGGTAGTTCGTGCTAACAATAAGCTTATGTAAAACATTGGGCTTTCCTGAATAGAATAATTTTTGAAAATCTGCCTGGAACTTTTTTGAAATTGCCCCAGAGCCATTCTTTTCTATCTCGCGTAACTGATCACGTAGCACTGTAGCCACTCTTACGGGGTATTTTGTTGAATTAGCTCTAGCATCGTCCAGTAGGTTGTTGAAGCTAATTGGCGTAGGTAGTAAGCTCTGAATGTCCTCACAAAAACGAATAAACCGTTGGATCAACTCATCCCAAGTGGGAAGATTCGCTGGGGGCGGTATAGAAACGCCAGAACCAACAAAGATAATAAGCTTACCTTGCTTTATTAAAGGTTCCAGTTCTTTGATACCGTCTGCTATGCTGAGCATATTTTATCCTCCTACCGCTAACTGAGTTATTGACGTGCTTTTGTTTGGAAAGCAGGTGACTGAGGTAAGACTTCAACATCGCTTACTCATAGACCATAAATGTTAGGCCAACTACAAGCTAATGTGCTGCTGCATTTGACAAGCACAATATCAGGCACTTAAATTGGCGCGGACGTTATCATGCTAACCACTACTTAGGCAATAGGAATTATGGATTTACATACAAAACAGCAAGTAGAGTGGCTATTTTCCATACCAACATCTGAATTAATAGGAGAAGCCAAGCAGCAGGCGCTTGAAGCTTTTCACGTGTTCAAAACTGCACTGAACCAAGGCGAAATCCGCGCTGCCAGTCGCTCTGCGGACGGACAATGGCAGGTCCATCAATGGGTCAAGCGCGGCATTCTGCTCGGCTTCCGGCTGGGCACAATGGTGGATTATTCGATCAATGGAAACTTCCGTTATTTCGACAAAGAAACTTATCCGACCAAACGGCTGACGATCACAGACGGCGTGCGCATTGTGCCGGGCGGGACGACCGTCCGCGAAGGCGCTTACCTGGCTTCAGGCGTGACGATTATGCCTCCGGCGTATATCAACGTCGGCGCTTACGTAGACGAAGGCACGATGGTGGATTCGCACGCGCTGGTCGGTAGTTGCGCGCAAATCGGCAAGCGTTGCCACATCAGCGCTGCGGCGCAAATTGGCGGCGTGCTGGAACCTGTGGGTGCGCTGCCGGTCATCATCGAAGACGAAGTGCTGGTTGGCGGCAATTGCGGTGTGTACGAAGGAACCATCGTCCGCGAAAAAGCGATTCTGGGTTCGGGCGTGATCCTGAATGGTTCAACGCCGATCTTTGACGCCGTCAAAGGCGAAATTTACCGCCGCGAAGGTGACAAGCCGCTGGAAGTCCCCGCCGGAGCCGTCGTCGTTCCCGGTTCGCGCGCAATCACGGTTGGCGCGGCGAAGGATTGGGGCTTATCGGTTTACGCGCCTATCATCATTAAGTATCGCGACGATAAAACCGAAGCTTCGGTCAAGCTGGAAGATTTTTTGCGATGAAAATTGGACAGGACGCACAGGATTTTTCAGGATTCAGGAAATGAATTCGTTGGGTTCAATCCTGCTGAATCTTGTAAATCCTGTCTATTTTTCAGGTTCGTGACGATGCCGAGCGAAT
>CAZXHW010000669.1:0-4878 GCA_964639915.1 uncultured Heliomicrobium sp. | reverse complement strand
TGTACTTCCAGTTTATTGAGAAGATTTCGAACCACCTGTTTGCGGGCTTCCGTGGCATCGGCGTCGTTTAGCCAACTCTCTTCCAGGTATCTCTGTACATCTCCCCGCAACCGCGTGTGGGCTTCTTCTGTGGCTTCCTGGAAATACACATATTTCCGCTTGCTCCTATCTTGCCGAAACCGTTCGCCAGCCACATCATCAATGCGCGTCACGGCCACCATCAAAATCGGGTCATCCGCCGGTTCGTCAGCGGAATAAAGCAACGAATTCAAAAACTCGCTCTGCTTCAGGGTGTCGGCCAAGGATTCCGGCAATCCTCGATGGTCTACTACAAGAACCAGGGCACGCGCTTTCTCGCGAATCCAACGCCGTGTAATATCCTTATGAACATCACGCACAATTCCAACACCGGGAAGATCAACCAGCGTGACACCTTCTTTAAGCAGGCCCGTTGGCCAGTTCAATGTCAGACTTTTGATCAGGGGGGCGAGAAAGCCCGTAGCGTGATCGTGAAGGATTTGTTGGAATTCCAATTTGGATACAGCACCATTGATCGTCAATTTCTCATCCGATTTTGCCAGTGATAAAGCTGCTTTAAGTTGTTGAACGTGCTGCTCGTCCGCCGGATCGGTTTGTGTCCCCCAAATTCTTTCAATGCCGGCCACCTCGCGTAAACAATCGAGCAGATAACGCAGCTCGCGCTGTTGATCCTGGCTGCCGGTAATCAGCAGTTGCGCGCGTCGGCGTAACTCCTCCCTCCGTTCACGCCGCTGTTGCTCCTGCTCCGAGGGTTGTTCGCCATCAGGTTCTTCCTGCCCAATGACTGCTTCCTCAGGAAGATCAGATTCTTCCAGGTCTTCAATCTCCGGCAGTGTCGTGTGATCCACGGCGGGCGGGCCAAGCTCGGACTTAAAGGCCTGCTCCAGGCCGAAGATCGTGTGCCAAAGACGCCCTGTCTTGTGGTATTCGACAGTGAATCCTTGTGTTTCGCCGTACCGGACGACGACAGCTTGAGCGGTCAGAGGCCCGACTCCTCCTGACGGTACGATTGTCTGCCTGCCACCCAACAACGCATTGATCAACGTACTTTTCCCAATTCCCGAACTCCCCAAAAAGCAGACAGCGAGTTCAGTGTCAGTTATCTCGGCTGTCTTCAACAGCCGGTCGCGGTCTTTATCAAATTCCGGCACCCTTTCCGGCGCATTCTTCAACAAGAATGGCCTGACCATCTCTTCGTACCATCCTACCAATTGGCCTACTTTCGTTGTCTCTATCTGCATGCGATTTACCTGATGAAAAGGATTGGCCAGCAAGCTGCTGGCGTTGTGATTATCTTGTCAGGGGATCGGCGGGCAATTGCTCTCATTGCTGACGAAAAGAGCTAGGGCGTTATCTACATTGAATCGGATTAAGTGCGCAAGGGTTGATTTTGAAATAAAGGCTCGAGTTTCCTGACCCGTGGTGCAAAGACTCTATGAAATGTTTCAAGATTTGTCCGCAGCCATTCGTGCTGTCCCGGCCATTCCGCCTGGTTGAAGAAATCGGCGCTGCGGCGTAAGTACAGTCGGCAAGATCGCGCGTTCGCAGGGTTATGCCAGATTAGTGGATGGCCGATTTCACGCTCGATTCCCTCTTTCTGTTGCAGCAACTGCTCGAAGAATGACTTGGAGTCTTTTGCATCAATCGTCAGTTCGACGCGTATTTCGGGCTCCCACGCGCTTGTCTCCGAGTTCCAGCCTGAGGCGATGCTGGCAAGGTGGACGCCGCTGCGACCGATTGAGTGATTCATCCAATGCTGGGGATAAGGTTTTTGACAACGGACGAAGCTCTTTTGCTGCTCCATGTACTCCTTGAAAGCCGTCCAAAAACCGAGCTGCGTCTGTTTGGCATTTGAGAGTGGGGCAGACCGCTGAGCCGAGCTTTGCACCATGCGTGCCCAATCATTCGGACTGGAAACAATATTGAACTTGGGAGCGACCGGCGAATCGCCGATCTGCCAGAGTTCTATCTCCAAGCCGATGAAAGCGAACTTTTCATCAGTGATCTGGTTGAGCCAGTCGAGCGTAGCGCGGTGCTCTTCGGTAACCCGTTCGGCGACCCAGATTATCGTCACGGCTTCCAGTCCGGCTGCGTATGTCAGCAGTTGGCCCAGATGAGTATGGTCGGTACGCTCAAGCTGGTTTTCGATCAGCACCCACGAATCGTCGGCAGTGTTCTTGCACAATAGATCGGCGCGGAACGGGCCGACTTCGGCTTCCTGTGCTTCCAACTCAAGTTCAATGCCGACGGTTTCGCCCAGCAGTTGAAGGTTCTCTGTGCGCGCCAACCATGGGGTAAAGTCGTTGGCTTCATTGCCCCATACTTGCCGCAAGCTCACCCGTGTCAGTCGTCCAAGGGTTTGATTGATCATAAGTTTATCTCTTATCTTGCTGCCTTCTTCGCTTTCTTGGCTTCCCGTTCTTGCCGTCGCTTGTCCGTAATCATTCTGTCAATCTGGCTGGTATCCCCCGGCCAAAACAGGTTGGTATATGTCTCATTCGGCGGGGCACCAAGAAATAAAACTGTTCGAGTTGTTTTGGTGTGCCTACCAGATAGGTGGGCAAATCCGGCTTGGCCATAAATGCTGTATGCCCTTGCGGGAAAACATTCTTCGCCAGTGTCAGCAGTGGTGCATCATCAAGCGCGCTGGCGTGGTTCAAGAACATCGCCAGCAACTGTGCCGCTCCCTGCACATAGCCGCCTCTGATGTAATGCGATGCCTCACGGTAGCCGGCTGGCTCCTTCGGCCAAACCTTTTTCAGTGTGTGTTGGTAAAGCGTTGACAAACTGTCACGGTAACCCACTTTCACGCGGCTGATGAAGGAGAACGCGTTATAAGCGTAAGCATTCGCCAGCGCCTCTTCCAATGGGTGATGTGGATGTGGGCCCAAAACCTCCTGAAACCTGCACTCCCAATAATCCAGGTATAACCGGCGTGGTTGGCCAATCCCTGCGCAGATGATTTCCATTGATGTCGCTGTTGACTCCGCCAAATGATGGAAGAATTCGTGATGGAAAATCTCGAATAGCACTGCCGTGGCGAGCGTCGAAGGCGTAAACAGATGCAATTTGCCGAGTGTCTTCTGAAGCGAATTGCAGTAGTCCAAAAGACGGTCCACCAGCAAGTAGATGCCCCAATTATCGGAAGGCAGGATGTGAAATGGCCGGTAATATGCCATTGCATCTGCGGGGATGCGATCTGGATCGAGAGAGCGCAAAGCCGAACGCGGGTCACGCACTTCATCCCACAATCGTTCCATTTCTTCCCGTTGCAGCCGAATCTCGTTGGTGAAGCGCTCACCGTGCTCTTTAGTGATCTGCTTGATTTCGTCCTGCGTTTTCTTTTCAACGCGTTGGCAAGGAACACCCAAGACTAATTGATCGGTAACGGCACTCCATTGCTGTCCACTAGTATCACGATCATATCCTTGGCCATTCCGAGTCAGGTTTTTTGCTTCCAGCCAGGCACAGAGATCTTCCATACCCGAACCTATTCTGAGGTCGAAGCCAAGTAATGGTAGTGCAGCTTGGTAGGTGTCGAGCGGCATAATATTCTCCATCGTATGGACGCTGAAGTTAGCTCGGTGAGGGGCACCAACCGATGGTTACAGACCATGAACAATCAAGTCTTTCATATTCGCGGTTCGCTTTGTCCTTGCGCTAGGCGTGAGGAGGTCTCAAGAATGTAGGTCATTTTAGCGAATCCAACCTTTGAATCTTCACTACGGTTCATACTGGAAGTTTCAAAGGAAAGGGTTAATAACTTGCACGCCTGTCAAAGCGGTTGTTGAGGCATCGAAATCTTCCGAGTAAAGCGTTTGGATTCCGTTTTCCTGACAGGCGGCGACGACCAGGGCATCCCAAAATGACAGATTGCCAGTAGCCATCAGAGTTTCTGCCAAATCCAGCATCGTCCAATTTGGCAATACAGGCGTCCACAGGCGCCGAAGCCGTCGCAGGTCCGCCAATGCCTGCGCTTGATTCAGACCGAAAGCCGCCAACTTCCGGCTGGCGGCGACGTATTCGCAGGACACCTGACACAGCAGCGCGCCGGAGGTTAATGACGCAATCAGGGTGACGGCTTTTTGTTGTTTCGCCGGATCGCGTGGGTCGTGCGCGTAAATCAACACATTGGTGTCAACGGCGTTCATGCAATTCCTCACGGCTGAAACGCGGCGGGTCGCCCGCAAAGGTGTTGGACTTCATGCTGGCGGCGACTGCCTGCAGCTCGGCGGCGCGTTCGTCTTCGCCTTCCAGTTTTGTCTGTCGTGCGGCCCGCTGCCAGAGGAATTCAACGAAATCCTCTACTTCGGCCATCTTTTCCGGCGGCAAATTTTTCATTCGTTCAACGACGGACAGAATCTGTTCGGGCGAAACATTGCTTGTTTGTGGTTCCATAGTGATTCCTCGATTCCCTTGGTTTTCAGAAGGCGCCGGGATTTTATCACGGCATTCTCGCCTATTCCTTCACATCATCGAACAGCCCCGGTTGAGGCCGCGCGTCTTCCTGCCGAAGCTGAAAATCCGGGAACGCTGCTCCGCTCTCCGTCTCTCCGTCTCTCTTTTTCTCCGTCTCCCTGTCTTCTTCCAACTCCGGCGGCGTCCAGCCCAAGGCGGGCGGCGGGTCGAGCAGCGTTTGATAAGGCTGCCCTGTCGTAATGGCCTGCTGCATGGCGTCGTAGATTTCCAGGATCACGCGCTTCGTGCGGTATTCGCCGTGCTGCGCTTCGTCCTTGCGGCGGACGATGGGGAAGGTGTCGAGGATGTAGTCCACGTCTTCGCGCCCAATGCCGTATAAGTGGAAGTAGGCCGCGTCGAGTTCCGCGCCAAAGCCAACGG
>CAZXHW010000668.1:0-4881 GCA_964639915.1 uncultured Heliomicrobium sp. | reverse complement strand
GCCTTATCTGGACAGTCTGCGCCGTCCGCAACATTGCAGTAAGGTCGGCGATGGACGCCCACGGTAGGCAGTAATCAGGCTGGCCGTAGCGCTGACCCAAGAGCTGGCGGAGGCCAGCCTGATAGCTGCCGGGCCATAGCGCGCATCGGTGTGAAGGTCAGCTTCCGGGTGGGGGGTCCGGGGGGAGGGCTTCGCGCCGGTGTCGATCATTACTGTTTGCGAGCGTCGCGAGGCCAGGGGCCTCGATGCGCATGTGCCGCTGATCCAGCGCGACGACGCGCTCTACGATCCCGATCTGGATCGCTTCTTTCTCGACCTGCCGCTGTCGGGCGTCCGCTCGCGGCACTCGCTTCGCGCCTACGCCTATGATGTCGTAGTCTGGCTTCGTTTTCTCGATGCCTGCGGCAAGACCGTGTGGGCTGCGACCCGCGACGATGTCGACGCCTATCATCGTGAGCGACGCCGCGACGATGCCGATCACCGGATAACGGCGGCAAGCTGGAACCGCGCCGTCGCCAGCCTCGATCGCCTTTACCGTTGGGGCGAGCAGCAAGGGTTGATCGCCGACGCGCCGTTCAGCCGCCGCGCCGTGTGGCGACCGGCGCAAGGTGGCCGTCGCGGCATGATCGCGGCGCGCAACGATGCCTATGAACGTGTCGCCAGGCGATCGGATGTCCGGTTCGTCACGATGGACGACTACCGCATTTTCCGCGAGGTCGGCCTGCGCGGGCTCACCCCTGACGGCACGGAGCGCCCCGGCGCTCGCGACCGTAATGGGCTGCGCAACGCGCTGTTCGCGGATCTTCTCGTCACCACCGGCCTGCGCCTCGAAGAGGCGTCGGGCTTGCTCACCGTCGAGCTCGCGGCGATCGACCGCGAGGACGGTGACGTCCAACAACTTTGGTTGCCCCTTCCGCCGCCGCTCACCAAGGGCGACCGCGGACGCAGCGTTCTGGTCCCACGCCGGCTGCTTCGTCAGATCGCCGCCTATGTCGCGGTCGAGCGCGCTGCGGGCGTGGCCAAGTTCGCCGCGCGCGACGGTGCGGCCAGCTTCGACCGACCGATCCCTGTCACCCGCGCCGGTCTCGACCGCATGCGCGATATCTGCACCCCGGAGGAACGATGCCGCCTGATCCTGTGCGACGAGGATGGAACGCCCCGCGAGCCGGCGGCGCTATGGCTGACCGAGGTCGGCCAGCCTGTCCGCCCCAACTCGTGGGAGGTGATCTTCACCCGCGCCTGCAAGCGGTGCGCACAGAACGGCTTCCCGCTGTCGATCAGCCCGCACCAGCTTCGCCACGCCTTCGCAGTCCATATGCTCGCCTTGCTGATCCAGCAGCGGCTGCGCGAAGCGGCATTGCCGGTGGGGCCGGTGGAGAGCTATCGGCTGATCCTGGGCGACCCGCTGCAACAGGTGCAACGCCTGCTTGGCCACGCCAGCCTCACCACCACCTATATCTACCTCGACCATATCGCGACCCGCGCCGATACGGTGGACGCGGCCGTCGAGGAGCTGCTGGCGTTACTGCCGGGGCCGCAAGGCGTATGAGCGGGCGTCCCCGCAAGGGCCGGCCTGTCGCCTTTGCGCCGATCACGCCGGAGCGATCGCAGCCCGATCCTGTGCTCGGCCTCAAGTTCACCATCGAGGCGCGGCATGGCGGAACGGTCCTAGTCGATATGACCGGGCTCGATCCTCGCCCACTCGCCATCGCTTTCGCCGGTGCGCTGCGTCGATCGGCGGCGCTCGGCGGCCCCATCGGTGCGGCCAGCGTCATCAAGCAGTATGTTCAGGTCTATCGCCACTTCTTCGCCTGGCTTGGCGATGATGCGCCGGAGGTGACCGGCGTCAACGACCTGCGCGCAGTCCATATCGATGGCTTTGCGTCCGCGCTCGAACGGCGTGGGATGGGCGCGATCCACCGGCACATAACGGTCGGCAAGGTCATCAACACGCTGCGCGCGATCGAGGCAGACCGGCCCGATCGGATCGCGCCCGACCTGCATGAGCGGCTGCGCTACACGCTGGCCACTTCGGCGGGCCGCTCGACCCCGCGCGATGCCTATAGCCCCTTCGTCGCCCGCGCGCTGCGCGACGCCGCGAGGGCCGATATCGAAGCGATGCTTCGCCGCCTCGGCGCCGACGACCGCACTGATGAGGGCGACCCTGTCGTCGCCAGGGCGCGCGCCGATGTCGAAGCGATCATCGCGCGGCAGGGCTTTATCGTCGCAGACCAGCCCGCGCTGAAGCGCCTCTATTTCATGCGCATGCGGCGCGGATTGCCGATCAGCACGCTCATCGACGACCTGCATGGCCGCCATCATCTGCTCGCGCGCGATCTGCCGGCGCTGCTCGTGCTGCTCACGCTCGATACCGGCCTCGAGCCGGAGTGCCTGAAGACGCTGACCGTGGATTGTCTCACCAACCCGCATGCCGGCACGGTGGAGCTGCGCTATCTGAAGCGCCGCGCCCGCGGTGCCGAGCACAAGAGCATGCGGGTCCGCGATGGTGGTAGCGGCACACCCGGCGGCCTCATGCGTCGCCTGATCGACGTCACCGCCGTCGCACGCGAGCATCTGACCGACGATTGCCTCTGGCTCTATCACAACGTTGGCGGCCTTCGCGCCGGCATCGTCGATCCCAAGTTCCAACTCGCCGCCTGGGCTCGTCGCCATGGTATCGCCGGCGATGATGGGAAGCCGCTCCATCTGCTGCTTTCCCGGCTGCGCAAGACCCACAAGGCGTTATGGTACACCAAGACCGAGGGGCATATGGCCCGCTTCGCGGTCGGTCACACCCGCGAGGTTGCGGCGCGCCACTATGCCGATCTGCCGTCGCTCCGGCCGTTGCACGAGGCGGCCGTCGCCGATGCCTTCCGCGCAGCGGTCGCTGCGGCGATGCCGACCGTGCTTCCACCCACCGCCGAGCAGGCGCTGCGCGAAGCGCCCGAACAGGTCGCGTCGCTGATGTCGGCTGATACGGTGGGTCCGGTGCTCGACGGCGAACAGGATGTCTGGCTCGCCGCCTGCGCGGGCTTCCATAGCAGTCCTTTCGCCGAGCCCGGTTCGCCCTGCGCGCAGCCCTTCTGGGGCTGCCTCGATTGTCCCAACGCCGTCATCACCGCGCGCAAGCTCCCCGCGATCCTCGCCTTTCTCGCGTTCGTCGAAGAGCAGCGATGCAGCCTGCCGGCGAGCGACTGGGCCGCCAAGTTCGGCCGCGTCCACACCCGGATCACGGTCCAGGTCCTGCCGGTCTTCTCCGATGCCGTTATCGCCGAAGCGCGCCGGCAGATGGGGAGCGAACGGCTCTATCTGCCGCCGGAGGCACGCGCATGACCACGCCCGTCCATGCCCTCGTGCCCGCGTTCGACGATCGCCCTGTGCTGGCGAGCGCGCCGCTCAAGGCGGGCCATGCCCGCGAGGAGCTGTCGCACGTCGGCGACCCGACCTGGGATCTCGGTCCCGCCGTCTTCCGCGAGAACGCTCGGCGCTGCCACGTCACCGTGCATTTCGACGTGCTCGAACATGCCGATGTGCAGGCGGCAATGCGCGCCTATCTCTACGCCCGCCTCAACGTCGGTCTTCCCGGCTACCACCCGAAGCTGCCGCCCGCCAGCATCCGACAGGCATTCAACCGGGCTCGCCGGTTCTTCGCCTTCGCGCGCGAGCGGCTTGGGCGGCTCGACCTGGGCCGCATCGATCAGGCGCTGATCGACGCTTATGCGCGCCACCTGCGGGATGATTCAGCGCGGCGCCCCGTCATCGTCGGCCAGCTCTTGCAGGTGGTCACCGATCTCTACCATCTCCGGGATCACCTGCCTGGAGGCGGTCTCGGGTTCGAGCCGTGGGCCGGGCAAGCGGCTGCGCGCGTCGCCGGATATCGGCATGTGCGCGAGAACCGCACCCCACGCATGCCGGAGGAGATTGTCACGCCGCTGCTCGCCTGGTCGCTGCGCTATGTCACGACCTTCGCGACCGATATTCTGGCGGCTCGGGTCGCGCTCGATCGGCTCGAGGCAGTCCGCGCTCGGCTGCTCGCCGCCGAACGCGGACTGCCTGATGCAGAGCGCCGCCTGCGGCAGCGCGCGCGCCTCGAGCGCTATCTCGCGCGCCGAGCCCGGCAAGGACGCGGCGTGCCCATCTGGACGACGGCACACAACGGCGCCACGCGCATCGATCCCCTCACCGGGGATGCAACCCCGCCGATCAACGCCCATCTCCTCCATTTGCATGCCGGCATCGATGCCGTCGCCGAGCCGGCCATGCATCTCATGCTCACTACCGGCGCACCGGATGTCATTCGCGAAGCGGTTGCATCGCTTGGTACCGAGGTCGGCGGCATGGACACGCCGATCTCGATCGCTCCCGAGAGCGGTCGGCCATGGCGTGCCCGCTTCGACGTGAAGACCCTAGCGATCGAGGAGCGGATGCTGCAGGCCGCCGCCTATATCGTATGCGCCTATCTGACCGGCATGCGCGACTGCGAGGTCCAGGCGATGCGGCGCGGCTGCCTCTCGATCGCGCGCAGCGAAGACGGCCTGATCGAGCGGCAACGCGTCCGATCGACCCTCTACAAGCGCCGATCGAGCGCCGGTGAGTCGGCGAGCTGGGTGACGATCGAACCGGTGGCCGAGGCGATCACGGTGCTCGAACGGCTGTCGGAACACGCGGCACGGAAGACTGGAAGCGACACGCTCTGGCCGGTGCTTCGTCCCCGCGCTGTCACCAAGACGCATCTGTCGAGCGAGGTGGTCCGCCAGCTCAACGCCTTCCGCGACCACCTCAACACCGTCTTCGGCAGCCCCGATGCGCCGGTCATCCCACCCGGCCCCGATGGCAAGCCGTGGCGCATCACGACGCGGCAGTTCCGGCGCACCATCGCGT
>CAZXHW010000667.1:0-4883 GCA_964639915.1 uncultured Heliomicrobium sp. | reverse complement strand
CCTTTGCCAATTGCTGCGCCGCCTGTGCTACCTCAGCATTCCTATGAGTTTTGGCGATCTGCATCAGCGCGGGCAATACGTTGTTCAAAAACTCGTCCGGCATGGCAGCCGAATTTTTGGATTTTTCATACTTCAACAAAGCCAGTGCCGCTTTTTGCTCTTCAACTTTATCGCTACTCAAGCTTTTGACCAGTGAGGTAACGCGATCAGCGACTTTTTGCGCTTCGGCAACTCTGTTTTGGTGCATGTTATAAAGCGTTCCCATGGCGAAGAGCACAACTGGCGTCATGATCTTGGCCACAATATCTATTTTGTCCCACATGTCGCGGGTGCGGGTTTCCGCCATCGAAAATTCCTCCTGGGGTGGGAGGTGCTTTCGCCTGCTTGATTGGAATTGCGAAATTACAACGGACAAAGCTCGTCTTCGATCAACTGACAAATGATATGGCCGATTGCGATGTGGACTTCCTGAATACGCGGCGTTTCTCGATGCAAAACGATCAAAGGTAAATCCACCAACGCCGCCAACTTGCCGCCATCTGTGCCCAGCAATCCGATGGTGCCGATTTCCAAAGCGCGGGCCTGCTCGACTGCGGCAATGACGTTTGGCGAATTGCCGCTGGTTGAAATCGCCAACGCAACATCCCCTTTGCGGCCAATGGCCTGAATCTGTCGCGCAAAAATATAATCGAAATGACGGTCATTGCTGATAGCTGTCAGCAACGAAGTGTCGGTCGTCAAAGCGATTGCTGGTAAGGCTTGCCGCTCCCGTCCCATCTTAAATGCCAGTTCAGCCGCGATGTGCTGCGCGTCGGCAGCCGAACCTCCGTTTCCAAAAACCAGCAGTTTCCCGCCTGCACGCATTGCGGCAATGATCATTTCAGCCGCGCGAGCAACCATCGCCGACGATTCGTCAAAGAAGCGCCGTTTGGCATTCAGGCTTTCGTCAGCCATTTCTCGAATCTTGTTTTCCATTCCCGTTGTTTTCTCAGGGCTAAGAACCGGTACAGACATAAATTATTCTTTCACTACAAAGGTAAATTCCTGCTTGCCGATGCGTAACTTATCACCCGGCCTGATTTCTTCCGACTTCTTGATCCGCTTTCCATTCACCCAAACTCCATTCCGGCTGTGATTATCAACCACCTTCATGGTTTGGCCTTCGCAAACAATTTCAGCGTGATAGCGGCTAACGCGATCATTATTGAGAACAATGTCGTTGTCCTGGTTACGCCCAACGCGGGTCATCAAACGGCGCAAATTGAACTCGGACGAGTCTTTGGCGCAAATCAGTAGCATCCGGGGATCAAAAGCATTCACGTCGTCCTGGTCATCCACGGTTAGATCCGCGACGGTAATGTGCTGCTCTGCCTGGTTCACCTGAACATCGTGTAGCTTCTTCTTTTCCGGAACTGATTTAACCTGGAGCGGCAAATCCAATTCTTCCAGATTCAATTTTGACGAGACAAAAGCCTCCGGAATGGCTTTCAGAATTTTGGTGCTTCCGCGTCTGTCGGAAGCAAACGGTTGATACTGCTCCGACAGCGCAAACCGCACCAATGATCTAATTCGCTGCGTCAGATACGGCATTTCAGCGACAATCTCGGTCAGATGGCCTCCAACGTTACGAACTTCGTTTACTTGCTCCAGAAACTCTCGGATGTCCAATTTTTCAAACAACCGTATGCCGATGCCAAACTTGAGCATCGTGCTGACAGCCGAGGTTAGAGATCGGCAAGCGATGAAACCGGCTCGATCGGCTGTGAATTCCGTCCGGTTGATCCAATCGCCAAAGATAACGCTGTTGAGCAATTTTCCAATCACAGGCACATCAGAACCGAGCGGTTTCAGCAGCGTCCTCAGCCACGTGTGACCAGCTTGAATATGCCCAACCTCTCGTCCGATAAAAAACTGCAAGTTGTCCGGTTGCATCTGGTCAACCAATGAAGACGTCAAAACAATGATTGGCCGCTGCCATAAACCCAGCGTGTAAATGTTCATCTCCGACGAACGTTTGACATAGATCGGAACCGGCGGACTGGACAATCGTTCGGCAGCGACACTTGCCAGATTGAAAAGCTCCGGGAATTGTCGCGCACTGACCCTGACCAATGTTCCCAGCGCTGAACGCTGTTGCAGCTTGACGCTGATGACAAATACAGCCAGACCAGCCATTGGAATTAACAACGCTTTTAGTGTTGTCTCCCAGCTTTCAGGAAAGAAAATCGCGGCAAGCGCGTATAGCAAAAACAGAAACAAAAAGGTGAGAAACAAAGACAGCAATTCGCCTGAGTAGCGATAGTCTCTCAACCGGACAATAGGGTTTTTAGGTGGGCCACTGATTGCGTCACTTTGCATTTGGAATCCCTGCCTAGTTTCCAGGCGACGGGATTATAGCAAATGAAAATTGCGCGTAAATCGCGACCACGCGACGACAAAATCCTGCGCGACTATCGTCATTGTTGCGGGTTTGATAATCTACTGTTCCAACAAACTGAAACAACAATTTCTGGAAAATCAAAAAGGAAACTTCAATGAAGAGATTCGGAATGTTTTGCCTGTCCGCCCTATTGATCGGAGCAATTAGCATAGCCTCAGTTCAATCTCAAAGTTCAAAACGCCAACTGGAAATCTTTTATGTTGACGTAGAAGGCGGCGCGTCAACCTTGATCGTCACTCCGGCTGGCGAATCTATCCTGGTTGATACAGGTTGGCCGGGGTTTGAAGGCCGAGACGCCAAGCGCATCGAAACCGCGATGAAAGCCGCGAACATCACGCAAATTGATCACTTGGTCATCACGCACTATCACGTAGATCATTTTGGCGGAGTTCCCGAACTGGCCAAGCGCGTTAAGATCGGCAAGTTTTACGACCACGGCCCAATGGCTTCGCTGGACGAAGACAAGAACTTCGCTGAAAAGTATGCGGCGTATCTGGCAGCGGCGGGCGGCAAAACCAATACACTTTCTCCTGGCAGCACCATCGAACTGAAACAGGCTGCTGGAACTCCGAAAATCTCTTTGCAGGTGCTGGCTGCTTCGGGCGAAGTGCTGCCGATGAAAGTCAAAGCGTCGCCTTCAGCCGCCTGCAGCGCAGCGACAATGCAAGCTCCAGATCCCTCCGACAATGCTCGCAGCGTGGTGTTCGTATTGCGTTATGGCAATTTCGACTTTCTGGACTCAGGCGATCTAACCTGGAACATCGAACACAAATTGATTTGCCCAACGAATCTGATTGGCGAAATTGATCTTTACCAGGTTGCACATCACGGAGCCGAAACCAGCAACAGTCCCCTGCTGGTCAACGCCATCAAACCAACCGTGGCAATTATGAACAACGGCGCGCGCAAAGGTGGTAACCCCGACACGGTCAAAACAGCCAAAAGCTCGCCGACAATCAAAGACTTGTGGCAAGTTCATCGCAACGTTTCCAGCACAGAAGAACAAAATGCTCCGGCGGATTTTATCGCCAATCTGGAAGCCCAAAACGATGCTGCGAACATGATTCGCGTTTCTGTGGATGCTTCGAAGAAAAGCTTCACGGTGACAAATGATCGCAACAAAGTCAGCAGAAGTTATCCCATAAAGTAGTGAAGGGGTGAGTAAGCATGAAAGTTCAACTTCTAAAAATTGCGCACGCTCGTTCCGGTGACAAAGGGGACACATCCAACATAGGCTTGATCGCCCTCAAGCCGGAGTTTTATCCAATCCTTGTCCGCGAAGTCACCGCCGAACGCGTCAAGCGACACTTTGCAGGAATCTGCAAAGGCAAAGTGGAACGTTTTGAATTGCCGAATCTGAATTCGCTGAATTTTCTGTTGTATGAATCCTTAGGCGGAGGCGGGACGGTTTCGCTGAAAACTGATCCGCAAGGCAAGACCTTGAGTTCGGCATTGCTGAGAATGGAAATCGAACTCAGTTAAAAGTTGAAAGTGAAAATAGAAAGTGGAAAGTTGCTTGGCAAATGCCGCATTCAACTTTCCACTTTCTGCTTTTCCCTATTCTCTAGCGCGCGCCGGAGCGGGACCAAATTCCGGCGTTGCAATGGAAACAGAATTGCCAACGCTCAAGGGGCCGTGATCGGGATAATCGCGATAGCCAGTGTCACTGGTTACCAGAGCGCCCCCCGATTCTTTTGTAAAAACCAGCTTGCCGATTTCCGGCGAAAAATCCACCGTCAGCAAATCTCCGGTTTCGACTTGACCAGTGGCGATCAGATTCGACAACGGATAGACCAGGAAGCGTTCAATGGAACGTTTCAGATGCCGCGCGCCGTATTTGAAATCAATGCCTTCATCCAGCAAAAATTTCTTGGCGGCGTCTGTGCATTTGAAAATGAACTTGTCGCCGGTGCCGCGCATGATTCGCTCCTGAACAGCTTTCAACTCAATCTCCAGAATCTGGCGCAGATGTTCATCGCGCAGGCTGCGGAACACCACAACCTTGTCAATTCGGTTCATAAATTCCGGCGAGAATTTTCGCTTGGCGGCTTCTGAAGCCGTGCGGTAAATCTTCTGGTCAACTTCAGCATCTACAACCCCTGATTTCGGGGCAAAGCCGATTCCACCGGAAATCATCTCGCTCATTTCTCGCGCTCCCAGGTTCGAAGTCATAATCACAATCGAGCGCGAAAAATCCACTCGGCGGTTGTCGCCCAAGGTCAAAGTCGCCTTGTCCAAAATCCCCAGCAATAATTGCCACAGCGCATCACTGGCTTTTTCGATTTCGTCGAACAAAACCAGCGAGAGTTTCAAAGTCTCGCTGTGAGAACGATCCACATTTTCCTGGGTCAGAAGCGGCGAAGTTTCGCGATGCCCCAGGTAGCCCGGAGGCGAGCCAATCAGTTTGGCGATTTCGTGTGAATGCTGGAATTCAGCGCAATCT
>CAZXHW010000666.1:0-4898 GCA_964639915.1 uncultured Heliomicrobium sp. | reverse complement strand
GGCCCGAATGGACGCCAGGTCAATTTGCTGGCGTCGGCAACGGATCCGGATGGCGACACGCTGACGTACAAATGGTTTGATTTCCAGACGCAAATTGCGACAACAGCGTCGCCACAGGTCACGCTGGCGATTGCCACCCACTCGCTCTTTTTGACGGCAACCGACAGCAAAGGCTTGAGCGCAAGCAGCAATGCATTTTCCGTCATCGTCAAAGACAGTTCGCCGCCGGTCATTAGCGGCGTTCCGGCTGACATCACCGTGCAAGCGACCGCCACAGAAGGCATTGCCGTGAATTACACCCTGCCGACAGCGTTTGATCAGGTGGACGGCGTAGTTGGCGTCACAGCGGATAAATCTTCAGGTTCAGTTTTTCCGGTTGGCACAACCACCGTTACCTTCACAGCAAAAGACACGCGTGACAATCAGGCGACGGCTACATTCAAAATCACCGTCACTCCCAAACCTGGCGGCCCAACACCAACGCCAACTCCGACACCGACTCCAACGCCAGGTGGCGGCGGTTGCAATGCGTCCAGCTACACGATTTCGACCTTCGCCGGCAGCGGAAATTACGGATTCAGCGGGGACGGCGGCATGGCAGTGGACGCTTCGTTGCGTTCGGTCAGCCAGCTCACGCGCGACAGCGCAGGTTTGATGATTGTGGATGGCCAGGGTCGCGTGGTGCGCCACGTTGATGGTTCGACCGTTATTCGCACCATCGCGGGCAATTCCACCAACGGCAACACGGGCGACGGAAACCTGGCGACGTATGCCACATTCGGCGCTACGGGCGGAGCCGTGAAGGATGCCAACGGCAACACTTATGTTTCCGACACCAATTTCCACCGCATTCGCCGCATCGCGACGGACGGCAAGATTTTTCATTTTGCCGGCGCGACCAACGGAACCAGCGGTTCAGGCGGAGACAACGGCACAGCGGCTTCGGCGCGATTCAACCGTCCGGGCGCGCTTGCTGTTGATCCGACCGGCACAAAACTGTATGTCGCCGACACTAATAACAATCGCATTCGCGTCATTGACCTGACGACAAACATCGTCACCAGTTATGCTGGAACCGGCGGCGCTGGATTCAATGGAGACGGAGTCATTGCCACGGATTCTGCCTTGAACAATCCGGCGGGGTTGGCAGTTGATGCAAGCGGCAATCTGTATATCGCTGACAAAAACAACCATCGCGTTCGCAAAGTGGATGCAGCCAGCCGATTGATCACAACTGTTGCTGGCGATGGCAATCCTGGCTTCGGTGGCGACGGTGGAGCGGCGACGGCAGCTCAACTGAACAATCCGGTTGACGTCGCCGTGGACACCAACGGCAACTTGTACATTGCCGATCTGACGAACCATCGCATCCGTCGCGTAAAAACGGATGGCAAGATTGACACCATTGCCGGAAACGGCACCAGCGGGTTCAGCGGAGACGGCGGCACGGCGACCGATGCCCAACTGAGTTCGCCTTCCAGCGTTGAAGTTGAAGCCGATTGCAGTGTTTACGTCGGCGACAGCAACAACCTGCGCGTTCGCAAATTGACGCCCAGCGGTAACAGCGGTCCAACGAATCGCAATCCTGTGATTACCTCGACTGTCGGCAATCAGACGATGACCAAAGGCCAATCGCTGGCACTGTCGCTGACTGCAACTGACGAAGACAACGACATGGTCACATTCTCATTGATCAATGCGCCTTCGTTCGCCGACATTATCAACAACAATCCGACCGGCCGCACAGCAACATTGCGATTGCAGCCGACCGCGGCAGGCACATTCAGCAACATTCAAATCAAAGCCACCGACAGCAAAGGCGGTTCGGCAACTTCGGCGGCATTTTCGATCACAGTCAATGAACCGGCGCCGGGCAATCAACCGCCAACGGCAAACGCCGGTTCGTTGCCAGCAATGATCGAAGCCATTTCGTCGCTTGGAGCCCCCGTTAGCCTGAACGGCAGCGGAACCGATCCGAATGGCGATCCTATAACTTTCTCCTGGACGGATAACGGAAACGTGATTGCGACCAGCGCAACTGCCACCGTCACGCTCGGCATTGGCTCGCATAGCATTGTGCTGAGTGTCAGCGACAACAAGGGCGCAAAGACTTCGACGACGGCGCAAACCGTCATCGTCAAAGATTCCACGCCTCCGACAATTGCCGGAGTTCCGGCAGCAATTACCAAAGCAGCAACTTCCGCATCCGGCGCGAATGTCACCTACACCATGCCGACCGCAACCGACCTGGTTGATGGTGTGGTGCAAGTAGCCGCTGATAAAGCTTCCGGTTCGCTGTTCGCTGTCGGCACAACAACCGTCAAATTCACGGCGACGGATTCTCGCGGCAATGCGGCAACTGCACAATTTACCGTGACGATTACGCCATTTGTCAGCGGAGGCACGCCGACCAGTTACAACATTTCCACATTTGCCGGGAACGGCAATTACGGATTCAGCGGGGACGGCGGTCCGGCGATGGATGCTTCGATGAAAGGCATCGTCGGTATCACGCGAGATAGCAACGGCTTGCTGTTGGTGGACAATGCCGGGCGAGTCGTCAGACGAATTGATACCCAAGGCGTTATCCGCACCATCGCTGGCAACGGAGCCAATGGCAACGGCGGCGACGGCGGCCAGGCCAATTACGCGCAAATTTCTGCTCCGGGTGGAGCGGTCACCGACGCGAACGGCAACACCTACATTTCCGACACCGCGTATCACCGCATTCGCCGCGTAGCGACCGATGGCAAGATTTATCACTTTGCCGGTTCGGCCACAGGCGTCAGCGGATCAGGCGGCGACAACGGCGCAGCAGCTTCGGCGCGGTTCAACCGCCCAACGGCGCTGGCCGTTGATTCGCAAAACCTGTACATCGTTGACAGCGGCAATAACCGCATTCGCGCCATCAATCTGGCAACCAACATTGTTACCACAGTGGTCGGAACCGGCGGCGCAGGATTCAGCGGCGACGGAGCGATGGCCACCGACACCAGCTTGAACAATCCAGTCGGCATCGCGCTGGACGCTGCTGGCAACATGTTCATCGCCGACCGCAACAACCACCGCATCCGTAAAGTTGACGCCGCCACCAAATTGGTTTCGACCATTGCCGGAAACGGCGAACCGGGCTTTGGCGGTGACAACGGCCAGGGAGCGGCAGCGCAAATCAACACGCCGACAGACGTGGCGGTTGATGCCAGCGGAAATGTTTTCTTCATTGATCAGGCTAACAATCGCGTCCGCCGCGTCAATGCCGCTGGAGTGATTGAAACGATTGCAGGCAACGGAACCATCGGTTATAGCGGAGACGGCGGCGCAGCATTGCAAGCCCAATTGACCCAGCCGACCGCCATCGAGGTCGAATCTGACGGCAGCATTCAGGTTGGCGATAACGGCAACTTGCGCGTTCGCAAATTGGCACCTGCCAGCACGCCGACGCCGACACCAACTCCGACGCCAACCCCGACTCCGACAAACAACAATCCTATCCTTACTTCGGCGCTGATCAACCAAACGCTGACCAAAGGTCAAACCGTTGATCTGCCGCTCAGCGCAACGGATGCAGATAACGATAGCGTGACGTTCTCGCTAATTAACGGGCCAGCATTTGCCTCAATCATCAACGGCAATGCGGCGGCTCGCACCGCGACGTTGCGATTGGCTCCAACTGTTGTCGGAACGTTCACCAACATTCAGGTCAAGGCCGACGATGGCAAAGGCGGCACGGCGACTTCACCGGTTTTCTCTGTCACGGTCAACGACGTAGTGGTCAACCCATGCTTTGCCACCGTTCCTGCCAATCATTGGAAAGGCGAATATTTCGCCAATACAAACCTCGCTGGTTCACCGCTGCTGGTTCGTGATGACGGCGACGCTTCATTGAACCTGAACTTTAGCGAATCCAGCCCAAGTTCGGCGTGCGGTCTGCCGGAAGACAACTTCTCTGCCCGGTACACGCGCGAAGTTCCCTTCCAGGGCGGTGTCTATCGCTTCCAGTTGTTTGGCGACGACGGCATTCGGCTGTATGTGGACGGCGTGCTGAAAATTGACAAGTGGTTCAATCAGGGCGAAACGAAGTATGAAGTGGATGTCAACCTGAGCACCGGCAATCACACGTTGAAAGTCGAACATTATGAAGCGACCGGCGCGGCTGCGGCACGTTTGTTCTGGAATGCGTTGAACTCCAATCCGGTTATCAATAACATTCCAACCCAGTCAGTCAAACGCGGCGAAGTCGCAAACGTGACCGTGACGGCAACGGATGCTGAAAACGACCCCGTCACATTGGCGCTTCAAGGCAGTGCGCCTTCGTTCATCACGCTGATCAATGGCAATCCAGCGCAGCGAAGCGCAACGCTCAGAATTGCTCCGCCTGCCAGCGGCGGTGATGAAACTTACAGCCTGTTTATCAAAGCTGATGATGGAAAAGGCGGTTCCTCCATCAGCAACTCGATCACGGTCAATATCACCACAACGCCACCGCCGCCAGTGAACCGTGCGCCCGTGGCTGTTGCCAATACGTTGGCAGCTTCGATCACCGCACCGGACGGCACAGGGGCAAATGTCGCGTTGGATGGATCGGCTTCTTCCGATCCTGATGGGGACACGCTCAGTTATTCCTGGACGGATCAGGGAATTCAGATTGCGGCGACTGCCGTTGCCAATGTGAAGCTGCCGATTGGAACGCACCTGATCGCGCTGACAGTCAGCGACGGCAAAGGCGGCGTGAATTCAACGGTTGCTCAAACGGTGGTGATCAATGCGCCTCCGCCGCCAGCGGAAGAACTGGCGGTAAGTTCGGTTTCTCCATCGTCCGGCAAAAAAGGAACGTCCTTGACCCTCACCGTCAACGGCACCGGCTTTGTCCCCGGTTCGACCGTCTCAGTTACTGGCGG
>CAZXHW010000665.1:0-4900 GCA_964639915.1 uncultured Heliomicrobium sp. | reverse complement strand
GCGCTTTGTTGTCTTGGGTGTGGAGGACGGCGGTTTTGAAGCTTCGGCTCCGGCCTTGGTTTGATGCAGTTGTTCGCGTTCGGCGCTGTCAGGTGAACCAATACCCGTGGCAAAATCGGCTTGGGTCGGCAGCAGTTTGAGCTTTTTGACTGGAACGACAAACCGATAACCCCGTTTGGGAACAGTTTCGATGTACTGGCCGCCGTCTTCGCGCTCACCCAGCACTTTGCGAAGCATGGAAATATGCTGGGCCAGATTTGTCTCTTCGACGTAAATATCCGGCCAAACGCGATTCATCAATTCTTCTTTGGTGACGATGTGGCGGCTGTGTTCGACCAGGACGATCAAGGTATCCAACGCCTTTGGCGTCAATGATAAAACATGATCGCCGCGCACGATCATTCGTTCCGCAGGGTCCAGGCGGAACGGGCCAAACTCATAAACGTACCTCACCTCTTTAGGCATCGTCTTTTCTCAAGCCAAAAATTTATAGTTGGATGTTGGTTGCTACCTTGCTCTTTTGATTACTCCGCTACCCAGCAGAGCAAAGGCCGTTTCCGAAACTGAAGCGCATTGTAGCCCAACCGCCGGAAGTGACAAGCGCAACGTTTCAAAAAACTTTCAAGGAGAATTCAAGGTAGCCTAAATCTTTTAGCTTACCGGTTCCTCTATTTTCGCACCGTCGCTGATACTGCTTCGGCGGCGATGACACAAGCTGAACCGCGCACCGCGCACCGCGCAGAGCGGTTTGGCTTGTGTCTGATGGATGACAACGCGACCAAGATCTAGGAGGAACACTGTTATGGTTTCAACAATTTTTCGTCTGTTGACTGCCGCGATTTTTACGTCGGCATATTGCGTTGCCGCTTTCGCTCAAGGCGGAACAATCACTATTCAGGGCCAGCCGGGAACATTTCCCACCATCCAATCAGCAATTGATGCCGTGCCGTCCGGCGGAACAGTAATTGTGGATGGCGGCAGCCATGCTGAAAATCTCTTGATCCCCAAAGGCGTACAACTGATGGGGCAAAACAGTCCCGTGCTCAATCCTGCCACGGGCACGCCGATTTTCATCAACAATCCTTCAGGCTCAGTGCAGGTCATCGGTTTTGTCTTGACCATTCCGGCGAATCAAATTGGCATTAATTACGACGCTGTGGCGACGTCGGTACAAACAGGAACAATTCTGAATTGCAGCTTCAATGGAGGCACCAACAGCATCTTTGCCAGAGAAGGAAACTTTCGAGTTGTCGGCAATGTGTTTATCAATTTCAGCGGGACTGCGGTTGTGGTGAAAGGAGTTGCGGGAACGAGCAATCGGCAATTGCGGGTTTCGTCCAATTCGTTTGCAGGCAATGCAGTTGCCGCTGGAACGGTTCAGTCGTTTTCCAGCGCGATTACGACTGCGGATGGAACTATACAAGTGGATAGCAACCTGATGATCAACGTCAAAAATGGTGTGTTGGTTAGCAAATGCGGCGGAAAAGTGGCGAGCAATAATTTCACTAACGCTCAGGCTGGGATAGATGTCAGTGATTCGCCAGCCATCCTGGCGGAACATAACAATCTTTCGACTTCGTCATCATTTTCTACCGCGTTTAACATGGTTGGATTGACAATTTTCGGATTGCGGCTGATTCGGTCTAGTGGCGCGATTGTTCGCAATAACACGTTTAATGGTGGAAATTCCGGGATTATTGTTACGCAGCAAAGCACGGGTGTGGAAGTGGACGCCAACATTGTGCGCAATATGTTCGCCAGTCCGCTGGGCGGAGGAACGGGCATCATTCTTTCCATCAGCAGCTTTGCGGAAGTTCACAATAACAACATCGAAAACAATGCGTTTGGCTTGCAGGTGGTCAACGCTTCGGCGGATGCGACTGACAATTGGTGGGGAGCGGCCAACGGACCTTCAGGCGCTGGCGGGGGAAGCGGCAATTCCATTTCGGCAGGCGTGCCGTTCCTGCCGTTTTTGACGGCTCCGAATCCCAATGCCGGAGCTTGATCTGTACCGTGCGGCAGCATAGGAGTTTGCTACCGCACAGTACAAAACTGTCATTGCAGCTTGCCCAGAGATTTCAGGCGCGCGCGTTCAAACTCATCGCCTTTGTTCCATTGCGGAGTTTCAGTGGCATTGGCGACGCGTAAACCAATTAGAAAAGCCAGCTTGGCTTGTTGAACCATGCCGGTGAAATCCCAATTCGGGCTGAATTCGTCTGAAGGTTGGTGATAACGGTGTTCGTTGTAGTCAGCAAATTGTTCTTCGCCCCATTTTTCCGAATGGCCGACGAATTTCGATCCGGGCTCAAAATTGACCGCTGGAACGCCGGCTTTGGCAAACGGGAAGTGGTCGGAACGGTAAAACGATCCCTGTTCGGGATGCGCATCGGGCGAAATGGTCAGGTTGTTTTCTTTGGAAACTTCTTCGATGAATTTGCCCAGCGTCGAACGGTCCGCGCCCAGCGGCGTAACGTCGCTGGTTTGTCCCAGCACATTCATTGAATCAATGTTGATGTTGGCGACGGTGTCTTTCAACGGAACCAATGGATTGCGGGCGTAATACTCTGCGCCGAGCAATCCTTGCTCTTCAGCAGTCGTGGCGATAAACAGGATTGAGCGCTTGGGTTTGATCGTCAGCGCTGAGCAGGCTTTGGCAATGGCCAGAATTCCTGCGATGCCAGTCGCATTGTCCACAGCTCCGTTGTAAATGTTGTCGCCAGCCTGATCGGGGCGGATTCCCAGATGATCCCAGTGCGCCGAAAAAGTGACGTACTCGTTTTTCAGCGTCGGGTCGTTGCCACGGAAAATTCCCACAACGTTCGGCGAAGTCAGGCGCTGCACCTGCATTCTGAGCGTTGTATCCACTTTGGCGTTCAGCGTCACAGGTTTGAACCCTCGCGTGGCCGCTGATTTTCTGAGTTCGTCCAAACTGAAGCCGCCAGCTTGGACAATCTTTTGGGCCGCTTCATTGGTCACCCAGGACTTCATTTTCAGCACTGGCGTGTTGGCATCCGGCAATAGGCCATACCGCTCCGCGCCCCAGGAATTTCGGACAACGCTCCAGCCGTACCCAGCGGATTCATTCGTATGAATCAGAATCGCTCCCGCCGCGCCGCGCCGAGCAGCTTCTTCGTATTTGTACGTCCAGCGCCCGTAATAGGTAAGTCCCTTGCCGCCAAACAAATTCGGCTCTGTCGCCGTTGCAGGCGGATCGTTGACCATCATCAACAGAATTTTGCCGCGCACGTCCACGCCTTTGTAATCGTCCCAATTGGCTTCCGGTGCGCTGACGCCGTATCCGACAAACACAATGTCTCCGTTGATGGCGACTTCGGTTTGCTCAACATCGGAACCGGCGACGAACTCGTCCGCGAATTTGAAATCGGTCGAGCCCGAACCCGTTTTGACCGTCAGCCGATTCGAAGGATCAGGCCTGGAACCGATCATCTGCACCAACTGGAAATAGCTGTGGTCTGCGGCCGGTTCCAATCCCAGCGCTTCAAACTGTGCGGCAATGTATTTGGCTGCCATCATTCCGCCGCGTGCGCCTGGGCCGCGTCCTTCCAGCAAATCGTCAGACAGGAATTTGATGTGCGCGCGCAATGTGCTTTCATCAATTTTCTGGCCCGCGTGTTCCGAATCGGTTGCTTCATTCACAATGGCGCGGTTATCGGCCATCACTTTATCAAAGCTTGTTTTTGCCGGAGCAGCAGCGCGCGCGCGACCACGACGGCGGCGTGTGGTGCGTCTTTTCGAACTGCTTTTTTTGCGGCGCTGCACCGCTGTTGTTGCAGGGGCAATTTCCGCGGAAGTAACCGTCAATGCTGCGGCCAGCAGATCAAACGGAACTGCCAGGCCAAGACAAATCAGCAGGATTGTGGAGCGAACGAAGGAAAGACGAGTTTTCATAAGATTCATTGCAAGTTCCCAGCACCATCATTTAATTGTGTTTTTGGATGTAGTTCGTTAATTCGCGGCTGACTTAAAACGAGCGCCTCAATCGCGCTCGCCACCAAAATGATGAGCAATCTGTACCTGAGCAGGCCGATAAAATCAAGCACCGCCTTCCCGCTGCTTGACGGATTTAGGGTGGTTGCAGATAATGCCGCGCGTCATAAGCAATCTTTATCAAGTTTTCTACAAAATTCTGAAATCTATGAATTCCTGGCTGACAACAATGCAGATCATCAATCGCGGAAAAAAAGCAATTGGCGCGCTTGATTGGTTTGCCTGGCTTTCGAGCTTTGGATTTGGCTTTTATTTTTCTTTTTATTTTAGCCGCTCCAGAGGGGTAGGAAGTTCGTTGGCCTAAGCGAAAAGCAAACGAAACGACTGAAATAAAGCCCCTCGTTCAACACGAACGAGGGGCTTTTGAACTTTATGGACAAGCAACAAAGTAACCAAACAGCAAAGAAGCCTAGAATTGCTTTTCAGGGCGAGCCGGGGGCGTTCAGCAGTCAGGCCGCGCGCAATCTGCTGGGCGAAAGCATCGAACTGGCACCCTGCGAAACTTTCGAGCAAATGTTTGCGGAAGTTGAAAACCACCAGAGCGATTTCTGCCTCGCGCCAATTGAAAATTCGCTCTTTGGCTCGATCTATCAAAACTACGATTTGCTGCTCAAACACAACTTGCGAATTGTCGGCGAAACCAGCCTGCGAATTGTCCACAATCTGATCGCGCCACCAGAAATCAAACTGGAAAATGTCCGGCGTGTGTATTCGCATACAGTCGCATTAGGCCAATGTCAGCAGTTTTTTGCCGACCATCCTGAAATGCAGCAGGTCGTGGCCTACGACACAGCAGGGAGCGTCAAAATGTTGATGGCCAGCCGTGAACCCGGAGCTGCTGCGATTGCCAGCGCGCTGGCTGCAGAAGTATACGGCGCGCAAATTCTGATGA
>CAZXHW010000664.1:0-4915 GCA_964639915.1 uncultured Heliomicrobium sp. | reverse complement strand
CCATTACCAACGTCGCCAACCGGCCAACATTGACCAGATGTTTTTCCGAAGCTTCAGGCCGCAGCTTTTTATAAAAATCCATCGTAAAGATGGTCGAACTGGAATTGAACACCGCGCTCAAACTGGACATCAATGCCGCCAGCATTGCAGCGATCATCACGCCTTGCAAACCGGTTGGCATCAACCGAGTCACCAGCAACGGAAATGCAGAATTGGAATCCGCAGCCATTTCCGCCGGGTAAAGCGCGCGAGCAATCATTCCCGGCACAACCAGCATAAACACCGGCAGGATTTTCAAAAACCCCGCAAGGGCCGTTCCGGCTTGTGCATGTTTAATATTTTTTGCCGCCAACGTGCGCTGAACAATAACTTGATCGGTACACCAATACCAGATTCCCAGAATTGGGGCGCCGAAGAAAATCCCCGTCCACGGAAAATCATTGTCCGAAGACGATTTCATCATGCTGAAAAATTCCGGCGGCACAGAAGCCTGCAAGCCCGACCAGCCGCCGACTTTATCCAGGCCAATGAACATCAGCACTAAAGCACCGACCACCAGAATCACGGTTTGAATGACTTCCGTGTAAATCACTGCCGCCATTCCGCCTGCGACGGTATAAATTCCCGTGGCGATGACCAGCGCCAGCGAGCTTTGCCACATCCCCCAACCGAGTACGGCTTTCAGCACGATCGCTCCGGCAAAAATGGCGACAGCAATTTTGGTAAAGACGTAGGCGATCAAGGAAATCGTCGCCAGATACGTTCGGCAAGCCGGACTGTAACGCCGCTCCAGAAATTCCGGCATCGTGTACACGCCCGAACGCAAATAAAACGGCACGAACACCCAGCCCAGTAACAGCACGATCAGCGACGCCAACCATTCAAAATGCCCCGGAGCCATCCCGCTTGAAGCTCCGCCGCCCGCCAGGCCAATGAAATGTTCGCTGCCAATGTTCGATGAAAACAGCGAAGCTCCAATCGCCCACCAGGCCACATCACGACTGGCCAGAAAGTAATCGGTCGTCGTCCGTTCTTTGCGCGAGTGATACCAGCCAATGGCAAAAATCACTGCGAAATACAGCGCCAGCACAATGTAATCAATCGTCACCAGACGCGTTGTGCCGGTCTGTAATAAGAAAGTTGGGGGCATCGTTCCTCCTGAAGAAGCCGTGAACAGGATTTACACGATTCAACAGAATCAAAACTATCCTGAATAATCCTGTCTACGTTCGGTTTGTTTTTTGTAGAGCCTGGCTCGCACACGTTCAATGACAAATTCGTCCTTTAGCGTCCATCCCCATTCCCCTTTCAGCTCAGGGCGTTTGTGCGGAGTGATAATCAACAAGCAACCAGAAATTCCGGCCACTTGAAACAACAGAGATGGTAGCCAGGACTCTTTGATCAAATGCATCGCAAAGCTGCAAACAACAACTGAGTACTGCCTTCTCTCGAGCGCGCCCATAGAAATTTCTTCAAAGCTGAAAGTTTCGGCTTGCTGGCTAGTTCGCGCCTGATACGCTTCGCCAGTGTAAGGATCAATTCCGTCTACCTGCCCGGCACCAAGCTCGCGCAATACCAAGGTCACTTCACCGCTGCCACAAGCCAGGTCGAGCACGCAGCTTAAATCTAAATTCCAACGACTGACCGCTTCGCGCAATACTTCGGCAATAATTGGTTCGTGCGGATTTCGATACTCCGCGCCAAACTGAGCGTAGTAATTTTCAACGCCGTGCTGTTCGTACTGACAACGAAGCGCGCTTGATTTTTCCAATTCCTCTTCAGAAAATGGATGTGACATTACCGATTTCGACTGCTTGAAAATTGAACCTTTGGATGTGATAAAAGCGTCAGACGGTCAGGCCGTCTTAAACCGCGCACAGTCTAAGCGCAAGGATTCTGATACTCAATTGATATGTTTGGAAAACTGATCGAAAACAAAATCCGTGACGCAATGGAAGCCGGAGAGTTCGACAATCTTCCCGGCAAAGGCAAACCGATTGATCTGGAAGCCTACTTTTCAACTCCCAGCGATCTTCGGCTTGGGTATTCAGTTTTGAAAAGCGCGCGCTGTTTGCCCGAAGAAGTCGAGCTTCGCAAGGAAATCGAATCGCTGACCGAGCAACTTGCCGCTTGCACAGATGAACGTCTGCGGAAGAACTTGCAGGAACAGCGCATCAGCAAAACGCTCAAGCTGAACCTACTGACGGACAGTAACCGTCGTCACCATGGCAAAAAAGCTTGAGCGTCGAAATTCGATGGGTTGACAGCCTGTGGCTTGATGAAGAAAATGCAAACCGTCGCGGAGACATGGCCGAGTGGCTGAAGGCGGCGGTTTGCTAAACCGTTGTAGGGGCTAAAACTTCTACCGAAGGTTCGAATCCTTCTGTCTCCGCCAGTTTTGATAAATACCTAGACATTGCTATTCTTTGCCTCGCTGCTTCACGGCAGCGAGGCTTTTTCATAACACAATTCAACGCGTGGCGATTTCCGGCGAATTGCTCCACCCTAAAAACTGCTAAAGAGCCTGACCGGAAATCCGGTTTACAACCGAAAACTTGCTGCAAAGCCTCGCGTCTAAAAAACGCGGGGCTTTTTCACTATGAACAACTTTAGAGAATTCATTCAGGAAGATCGAGTTCGCGTATTCGACGGCGCAATGGGAACAATGATTTACAGCAAAGGCGTGTACATCAATCGTTGTTACGACGAACTGAATCTTTCAACCCCCGACTTGGTCCTGGACATTCACCGCGAATACATCAAAGCCGGAGCCGAAATCATCGAGACGAACACTTACGGCGCGTCTCGGTTGAAGCTTGCCGAGCAAGGGCTGGACGATAAACTTCGCGAAATCAACATTTTGGCTGCGCAAATCGCCCGCGAAGCAACCAAGACGGCGCAACACGATGCCTTTGTCGCGGGAGCGATCTCCCCACTCGGTGTTCGGATTGAACCTTACGGGCCCACTTCGGTCGAAGAAGCCAAAGAACTGTTCAAGGAACAAGTCGTGGCCTTGCTGGAAGGCGGAGTGGACTGCTTCGTGCTGGAAACTTTTCAAGATCTAGCCGAAATGCATCAGGCGATTCAGGCTGTTCGTGAGCTAAGCGATCATGTCATCTTTGCGCAGATGACCATCAACGAACAGTACGAAAATGCTTATGGAACATCCGTAGAAGTCTTCACCGAACGTCTGGACAAATGGCTGGATAAAGACGGCGTGGATGTCCTTGGATTGAACTGTTCTGTCGGTCCGCAAATTATCCTGGAAGCCGTCGAAAAAATGCGCGAACACACCAACCGGCGATTGTCCGCACAGCCCAACGCCGGATTGCCGCGCGAAGTCGGCGGACGCCAAATGTACCTGGCTTCACCAGATTATGTTGCCCGATATGCCAAACGGCTGATCAATTCCGGTGTGAAGTTCATCGGTGGATGCTGCGGGACAACACCAGAACATATCAAACTAATCGTTGATGCCGTTCGTGCCACCAGCCCCGGACGCCGCACGATAAGCACAATTACGGTCGAAGAACGATCCGCAGGAGTCGAGCCATTTCCGTTGGCTGAACGCTCACGGTTCGGCAACAAGCTTGCCAGCGGCCAGTTTGTCACCTCCGTTGAAATCGTCCCGCCCAAAGGCTGCGACCCGGCCGCGATGCTGAAAGGCGTTCGCAGTTTGAAAGAAGCCGGAGTTGACGCCGTCAACGTTCCAGACGGCCCGCGAGCGCAATCCAGAATGGGCGCTTTGGCGGTTTCGCTGATTATCGAGCAGCAGGTCGGCATCGAAGCCGTCACACATTACTGCTGCCGCGATCGAAACCTGCTGGGAATGCTTTCAGACTTGCTGGGTGCTGCGGGCCTTGGCTTGCGCAACTTCCTGATTATTACGGGCGACCCGCCAAAGATGGGGCCTTACCCGAACGCCACCGCTGTATTCGACATTGACGCCATCGGTTTGACGAATATGGTCAATCGGTTGAATCACGGACTTGATCCTGGCGGAAATCCGATTGGCCAGCCCACAAAATTCGTCATTGGCGTGGGCGTCAATCCCGGCGCGCTTGATCTGGATCACGAAATTCGCCGCTTTGAATGGAAAGTCGAAGCCGGAGCCGAATACGCCATCACGCAACCGGTGTTCGACGTGAAGCAATTGAAAGCTTTTCTGAAACGAATCGAACATTGCCGCATTCCGATTGTGCCAGGCATCTGGCCGCTGACCAGTTTCCGCAACGCAGAATTTTTGAACAACGAAGTTCCCGGCGTATCTGTGCCACCAGAAATTCTGGAGAGAATGCGCAGAGCCGAGGACGGAGCCGCAGCACTGAAAGAAGGCGTCAAGATCGCGCAGGAAATGCTGCTGGAGGTCCGGGAATTCGTGCAAGGCGTGCAGGTTTCAGCGCCATTCGGCAAGATTCCACATGCCTTGGAAGTGTTTGAGGTCTTGTGAAAGCCATGAAAAAACTATTCGCTATCATCACACTGCTTCTGATCAATTGCAGTTTTGTCGCTGCTCAATCCAATCAGCCCACAGTCTCAGCGCAAACGGCAAAGGCAAAAACGAATGAAGAATCACCCGCGCAACGTGCTGAAGCGATCCTCAAACTGGCACGCGAGGCGAAAGGTGGCGAAGAAAAGCTGAAGCAAGTAATGGATTTAATTTATTCCGGGCATTACATTGACTACGATCAGTCCAGCATAAAAAAACAGCCTTTGACGATGTTTTTGTATCAGGCGAAAAAAGTACGAACCGAAGCCGGTGCTATCTCCAGTGGGTTTGACGGTGGTACGCCTTGGATCAACGACACAATCCAAAGTGGCCAATTCGCTGATGAAACTCGGCGCAGAGCCATACGGGAATGGTTCGTCAACGTGCTACTTGTTCCCAGCGATATGAAAATGTCGGCTACTGCCC
>CAZXHW010000663.1:0-4927 GCA_964639915.1 uncultured Heliomicrobium sp. | reverse complement strand
AACTGCCGCTCACTGTAAACGGCGCGCAGGATTTTGGATTGCTGCAATTCCAGTGCAACCTGTTGAGGCTGTTTGTAGCCCATATCCTTCAGCATCCTCTGGATTTCGCGTCGCTTGGCCTGATTGGCTGCTTGCTCTTGCTCGGTTTGTCCTGTGGGAGTGTTTGCGCCGTTGGCAAAATCCGGCACTTCCATGCCTTTTGATTTCAATGCCTGCTGAATGACTTGCGGTGGCGGGTAATAATTGGCCAGTTCTGCGTTGCTTAAGTGAATGCTTTCGATGTTTTTGAGTTTTTGATCCAACGCAACATCGGAAATGCGGTCAGGATGGAGTTGTTCGTCCAGGTATTTTTCCCAACCAGTTTTCATTACGCGCTCAATATCGCCGGGACGAGCGCCAAATGTGATGCGATCAAGCAGGTGAATGGTTTTTTGCTCTGCGCTCAAGCTTTTGATAGAAGCGGGCAAAGCTTTTGATTTGGTTTTCTTCGAATCTTGCGCCTGAGCCAGTACAGGGCTAAGAACTAACAGCATAGCCAAAGCATTGGCTATAAACCTTGATACGACAGCTCTTGTCATAGTTTTCCTCCCACGTCCTTCATTGAACTTAAATCCGGGTGAGTTGAAATGCAATCCGGTATTTGTTTGTCGGGTACTGACAGCGGATTAGAGGTAGGTTGTTCAGGATTGGCCGAAGAAACTTCGCAGTAGAAACAAAAAAAGAACGGTTGCTCAACTGCGTATGGCCTCCCCCAAGAACCATACGCAATCAAACAACCGCTCTATTTGGAAAACCTCTTCAACGTTTGACGTCCCCCAACATCTCCCGTCTCCGAGTTTACCTAAACTGCTGAAGCATTGCTTGTCGTCCTACCATTTAGCAACGACCATACCACTGAAGCCAGAGTCGTGAGAATTTTCATTTTTAGCTGCTAACTCCTTGTAAAATAAAGAGTATTTTTTGTTTTTCTTCGTTGCTTCGGCAAATGCCTTAATTGGCGTTTCTGCAATTGTGATAGAAAACGTTACACAGAAAGAACAGCGTTGAACGCTTTTTAGGCATGGCAGGATATTGGCTACCGATTTTTGTGGAATGATGCCTAGATTGCCGAAAGTTCGTAAGTCGTAAAGACCCAGAAGCAGCCTTGACTCGCCACTTCGAAGCAGTTTTTACATACTTTTTATTAAAGGTTGTGGCGATAATTTCCTGGCAATAAGTTTTTAGAGCATGGCGCGGCCACATTCACAGTATTCGATAAGCGCGGGCTGTAAAATTCCTGCAAGTCTTTTGATTTCAAATAGCTAAAACCAGTTTTTGGCTTTTCAGTGTCAACTCAATGTCGAGATCGTGTAAAAACGCAATGTTTGATTTTGTTTCAATTGCGCTTCATTGGCTCTAGCCCAGCCTTCCGCAACATATCTTCCACGCACAACATGCACCAATAACGTACTTCAGCTAATTCAGTAAGGCGCAAGAATGGCGCTTGCCGGTTGAATGCGCTGCGGTTCGGCCTTCTGCTTCATGAACTGGCCAAATGCTAGGCTTTCATCTCTGGTCAACGTCAGTTCCGTTTGCCCCGGAAAAACAAGCTGGTAGATGTCTTCACCTTCTCTATTCTTCAAAACCCGCCAATAGCAAATTTGAAGAACGTTGATGCTGACCGCATCGCTTTCGCTTTTGCCAAGTGTGATGATCATTGAACCGCATTCCCCAGAATGATGCGCGAAAAGTTGCTTTCGCGGTTGCCCACAAACACAGTCACATCCATTGCGCCATTGCCCGCCAGATACCACGGAATTTCAAACGTGATGCTGTCGGTACCGATCCACAGCGGATGCGCGGCAAAGCCAGTCACTTTGCATTCGACTCCATTCAAGCGCACGCGAACCTGAGCCGCGTTGCGCCAGCCAGAGCCAAGCAAAACGATTCTGGTAGGCTCTGTTTGCCCAACCAGAATGGGTTCGTTGGTGACAGCGCCAGCCGTTTGGCCGCGAAACCACGTTGCCAACGGGATGCAGTTTTGACCGGTCGCGGATTCCGGGTCGCCATTGATCAGCACGCCTGGCCAAACACCAGTTGCCCGCAAAGGCGCAGTGAATACAGTCCCAGATTGTGCTTGAACTTTCACTACGCTTTGCGGACCAATCCGGGTCAGGATGAATACAACCTGATCCGGAGTCACGGAGCGCACAGGTTGCGGCACATCATCAACCCAGACACTGACGCCATTCAGCGTGAACGGCGCGCCAAACAGATCAAACCCTGACGAATCCGCGAAAGTGACGCCATTCAGAGCGGTGAAGGCGTCCCTTGCGGGCAATCCGTCAGGTTGTAAAAAGTTTGTGACCGTCAGTGCCTGAGCCGCGCGGAGCGGGTTTCGTTGCGGAGCCAGGTAACGATCTTGACCAAACGTGACTACGCAAAGAATTGAAGCAATCAATACGACTGAGAGAATGCACTTTTTCACTGATACCCCCTTTGATGATGTGAATAACCTGGTGCTGCTGGCGATTGCTGGATCACGCCTGGCTTGTCAAAATCGCCTGCACGCTGGCTTCAGCGTAAAGCCCTTTCAACAACGTGGGCTGCTGTTCCGCCTGCGATTTGATTTTGCTGCGAAGGCCTTCGCTGACTTTGGCAGGCAGTTCGCCCAGTGCATTGAAAACAGTGTCGGTTTCCTGCGGCGTGAAAATGAAACAAAGGATTTGTTGCGGCTGTGCAGTCGGTTGCGCCGGTGTTGGTTGTTGAGCTGCTTCAGCAGCCGCGTTGTTGGCTTCGGTTTTCGCGAAATGCTCTTTCGCGGCGTTTTTCTTCGTGGCCATAGTTGACTCCCTTGAAAATGAGTTGATGTCAGCTCGCACCGTCAGTTGTGGCGATGCTGGAGCGTTACGATTGCAGGTGTTGTTTGAGAGAGTTCAACCAGTTGTCGCGCCATTCGCAGGCTTCCAGCGCCTGACGCAGGGCGGCGGCTTCGGTTTTGTTTTCGGCCAAGCTGGCCAATGCATCCCAGATGGCCTGGTTATCCATCGCCAGATATTGTTTCAAGAATGCGCGGGCAAACGGCTTGTTTGCCATCAAATCTTTAACCTTTTGCGCTGTCTGTTCCGGCGGAACGTTGTCAGCCAAGTCCTGAATCAAAAAGCGAATATCCACGCCTTCCTCCTCCTCAACAGTTTCAGATGGTTCCACCGGCGGAACCGCACTCACCTGAATGGCCGCTGGCTGGTGAACAGGTTTCGGGGCAGGGTTCGGCGCATTGGAAGCGACCCCGCTGGACATCAGCATGCGTCCAAGGCCAGCCAGCAGGGGATTCAGCCCAGGCGCAAGCATTTCGATGGCGTTGTTTGCGAAATCCCAAAAGCCGCCGCCTTGTTCGGCTGGGGCTTCAACCGGATTGTCGCTTTTGATCGTGCCGAGAATCTTTTTCAGCGTTTCGCTTTCCAATGCTTCAACCAGTTTTTCGAGAGGGTCGTGCTGTTGTTGCGGCTGCACTGGCGGCGCGAACATCTGCTGCATCATCTTCAATTCTTCCAGCCGTTCTTTCAGCGATGGTTGTTTCGGCTGGGCGGGCTGTTGCGATGTTTGCGCTTCCAGCAACCGGGTTGTTGCAGTCAACACAGTGTCCAGAATCTTCGCCTGTGCCGTGGCTTCCTTGACCGGATCAACAGGCGGCGGAGCTTCGTGAACGATGGTGGGTTGCACGGCCGTCATTGCCGGTTTTGCCGATGATGGATCTCCGACTGTTACCAGTTGGCCGCTGCGAAACTGGCCGCTTTCGCGCACCTCAACGAAGTAATACCCATCGGCGAACAGCGCCAGCAGGTCTGTTTCCAGCGTTTCAGGGTCGTACTGGATTTCGCCGCGCATAGACCAGCCAGGGACGCTGGCAGGTTTGCGCTGAATCAGCGGGTTGCGGATGGCAAAGCTTTCCGGGACTTGCCAGATTTTGGCTTTGAACGCATTGGCTTCACTGACCTGTCTTAGATGATCTCTGACGTGTGCCGCGTGACCTGTTGCATCCACAGGCGAGCGAAAGGGCACAGATGCCAGGCCAGCTCCAAAAAGCAGATTGCGATCAGCAGGCGAATCAATTTCTTCAGTCTCCTCAATCTCTTCATCGTCGTAATCCTCGGATTGATCACTTGCAAAATGCGCAAGCTGTTCGACCGGCACAGAAAAACTGGCGTTGACCTTCACCTGATTGCCAGCTTCAGGCTTTTCCATTCGCGCGCGCCGCGGCCTATAGGTGCGCTTTCGCCGTGGCTTTTCAGCGGACGGTTCGGTGTGCGGTTCGTGTTGTTCGGTCAGTGTTTCGGTAACGTTGGACTCAGTCTCAGTAAACATAATTCTCAAACTGCTTAGATGGCTTTTGACGCCGTGCTGGACGCGCAAACCATTTCGGGTTTTCTTTGCGACCGGCTGTCTTTACGTACTCGGCAACCAGCGCGTTGATGCGTTCCGTTTGAGTTGAGAGAGAGTCGTTGGAGAGAGAGAAAGGTGTGGATGTGGCGTTGACGGCAGCCAGAATCAATTGCAGTGCGTAAGCTTGTTGTTTGACCTGGGCACAGGCGGCGACGTACTGCCGATGCCAATTATTCAGCCTGCTCATTCGTTGGGCTTTCACGACAACTGCTTGCAGCAGCCGTTGACATCCGTCGTCATTGACTTCCGTCATTCGATAGCGCGAATCATAAATGCCAGCGCGCATCTGTTCAGCCACTTCCAAAACGAACTTGCTGAAATCGTCCGGTTCAAGCTCCGCCTTTTTACAGGCTTCCGTGTGTAGTCCGTAAAGTTTGAGCGCTTCGTTTCCGACGATCCGGATTTGAATTGCGTTCAATCCATAACCAGCTTCAGTCAAAACCTGTTCGATGACATGGTCTTTTTTCAAAATGCTCATATTCGTTTGTTCGGGTCGGCTGATGGT
>CAZXHW010000662.1:0-4931 GCA_964639915.1 uncultured Heliomicrobium sp. | reverse complement strand
CGGTTCAACTTGATGGCTTGCGGCGGGAACGAGCGGCAAAAACTGGTTGATTGGTTTGGGCGTGCAATTGGTCATCTGGCTTCGATCACGAACTCTGAAGCCGAGCCAATGCTGAATCTGATCGCCACATTTCAAAATGGCCAATGGTCAGTGTTTATTTTGCCGCGCGGCAAGCATCGCCCGGCTAGTTATGACGCTGAAGGAGACGCGAGACTGACCATCAGCCCTGCGGCAATTGATTTGGCCGGAGTTGTTGTTGTGCCGCAACCGGATCATTTTGCTCGCGTTACGGCTGACGCTCTGGAAACCATTTTTGTCGAAGTCGGCTTGAGCGATGATCAATTGATCGAATGGCTGAAACGAATCAACAGCGACAAGGAGATGCCGCGGTGAAACCTATAGAACGTGAACCCGTTGTTTCCGTCGGGTTGATGGCGGGCGTTGAAACGGTCAACTTTGAACTCAAAGGCGAGTTTGGTGATTCTAGCGGGGTAAAATTTCAGGCGGGTAATTTCAGAGCACTGGTCGCTTGTAATCGCGTTGAGATCATTGACGAGGGAGGACGGCATTTCAGTTCAGGCGATGAGATTCGGCTTTCGCCCGTTGATCCGGCCTCGTCGTTTCTTGTCAGAAATGTTGTCATCGGCATTGATTTTCACTGGGAGCAGAAGCAAGACCAGCAATTTCAAGGCGCGTTACGATTGAAGCTTGGCGCTGACAAACGGCTGATCGTAATCAACGAAATTCCGGTTGAAGCTTACCTGACCAGTGTCATTTCGTCTGAAATGAGCGCAACTGCCGACGCGGAACTATTGAAAGCTCACGCGGTGATTTCACGCAGTTGGATGCTGGCGCAATTGAAAGAGTGGAAGCGTCCACGCGCCAAAAGCGAGCCAACGATTGAAACCGTGAATGGCGAACGGCAGTTGATTCGTTGGTACGATCAGGAAGCGCACACGGATTTTGATGTTTGCGCTGACGATCATTGCCAACGGTATCAAGGGATTACAAAGGCGACTTCCCCAATGGTGTTTGACGCGATTCAGGCGACTTTTGGTCGAGTGCTGACGTTTAACGAGGACCTGTGCGACGCACGCTACTCCAAATCTTGCGGCGGGATGACTGAAAGCTTTCACGCTGCCTGGGCAGATGAGCGATTTGCTTATCTGGCGGTTTCTTACGACGGCGAAACCTTTCCGGCGGAATTCGCGCTACCGCTAATGGACGAAGCTAACGCAGAAACATGGATTCGTTCGTCGCCGCCAGCGTTTTGCAATACTAGCGATCCGAAAGTGCTGGGCAAAATTCTGCCGGATTTCGATCAGGCAACGCGAGATTTTTACCGCTGGCAGGTGACGCTTTCTCAGGAAGAGTTGCAGGAACTTTTGCGCCGCAAGCTGGGAATTGAATTTGGAGCGATTCATACGCTGGAACCGGTTGAGCGAGCCGAATCGGGCCGTTTGGTAAAACTGAGAATTGTTGGTGAACGCGAGCATTTGGTTATAGGAAAAGAGCTGGAAATTCGCCGCGCCTTGTCGCCGTCGCACCTTTACAGTTCCGCGTTTGTGATTGAAACTGCCAGCAACGGTTCGAACGCACCAGCAAGTTTTTCATTGATTGGCGCTGGATGGGGACACGGCGTAGGGCTTTGCCAGATTGGAGCGGCGATGATGGCTGAGCGAGGCTACGGCTTCGAACAAATTCTGGCGCATTACTATCGCGGCTCGCGCCTTTGGGCACTTTATAAAAACACACCTTGAAGAAAGCAAAAAAAGAATGACAAGCGAGTTTTATCAACTGGCTGTGGCGGACAGGCGGCGAGCGTTGGCTGATGCAGGATTCGTGCGAAATGATTTGCGAATTTGGGAGCATCCGGACGGGCGATCCATCGGCGAAGGGGTCGCTTCCGCATTAACGGACGAAGCCTTTCTGCGGTTTTTAGGTATTCAACTTCCTGTTGAAATCATCTCTGAAATAGAACGAACAGAAGTTGGTTTGATGACCGGCGCATTGTGACGTCGGCGCATTCAAACTTTCACTAACTTTGTGAAAGAAGGAGCCGTTGCGATGAAAGTTGTTGCTGGAGTGCTGCTATTTAGCCTGTTATTACTGCTGGCTCCGGTGGCCCAAAGTCAGAGAGGAATGCGACGTCCTGATCTTTCCGATGATGTTCGACTGAACCGAAACGCTCGCCGAACTGCCTCTCCGCGCGGCGAATACACCTTTGCCAGGTTGATCTACGATGGCAACGGCTGGCGAAGCAGTTGGACGACGGATTATCCGAAAGCCGATGAACAGTTTATTGTGGGCTTGCGCGATTGGGTTCGCAGCACGCTGGATGTTTCTGACGATCCTGTTGCCATTTCAATGCAGGACCCCAAAATCTTCAAATACCCATTCATTTACGCTGTCGAGCCCGGCGGCATGGAATTATCTCAAGACGATGCTGCGAAGCTGCGCGAATACCTGCTGCGCGGCGGCTTCCTGATCCTGGACGATTTCTGGGGGGAGTATGAATGGCAGAACGTGCAGGAACAGATGCGAAAAATCTTTCCCGAATACCAGATCAAAGAATTGCCGCTGGATCATCCGCTGTTTCATTGCTACTTCGACATTGACGAAGTCGTTCAAGTTCCGAATGTCAGCAACGCCATTTATTACGGCAGAACAGATGAAAAGGGAGGTGTCGTGCCTCATTACGAAGCCATCATGAACGAAGAAGGGCGCGTCATGGTGTTCATCGCACGAAACGCTGACAACGGCGATGCCTGGGAATGGATTGATGAACCACGTTATCCGCTGAAGTACGGACTGGCGGCTTACCGGTTGGGAATGAATGTCATCGTTTATGCGATGACTCACTAAGCAAACGCTTCAGACTACAAACTTATATCCAACGCGATGCACTGTAATGACGTGTTTGGGATCGTGCGGAGCGTCTTCGATCTTTTGCCTCAGCTTGGCGATGTGCATGTCTACCGTGCGGGTCAGGGGAAAGCTGCCATAGCCCCAAACTGAATCCAGCAATTGATCCCGTGTGACGACTTCGCCTTTGTGTTCGATGAAGTATTTCAGAATGTTGAATTCGCGCGGAGACATTTCCAGCGGGGTGCCGGATTTTGTGACTTCAAAGCGCTTGAAGTTGACGGCGATGTCTCCGAAGTTGAATTCATCCAGGGAAACTTCCGGCTTCCGATGAGAGCGGCGCATTAAGGCTTCGACGCGCGCCATCAACTCCATAAAGCTGAAAGGTTTCGTGACGTAATCGTCCGCGCCGATTTTCAGGCCAACGACTTTGTCAATTTCCTGGCCGCGGGCGGTCAGCATAATGATCGGAGTTTCATTGCCTGTGCTACGAAGCTGTTTGCAAACATCAAACCCGCTCATTTTTGGCAGCATTACATCAAGGACGATTAAATCCAGTTCGCCGTCGCCAGCTAGTTTCAAGCCGTCTGCTCCGTCACGCGCAACGTTCACTGCATATCCTTCATAGGCAAAACCATCGCTCAATGCGACGGCCATCGCCTGGTCATCTTCAACAATTAAAACCTTTCTGTTCATCCCTATCACTAGCTCCATTTGTTTACTTCCCTTTGTTCGATCATTGGCTCGCTGGACTGCTAATTTCAAATCTTTGGCCGAAAGTCTGCCCATCATTTTTGCGCTCGGGTTTTGGAATCGAGCTATTATCAATTGGCAAATGAATGACGAAAGTACTGCCTTTGCCCAATTCGCTTTCAACCGTGACTTTGCCTTCATGAGCTTCGACGATATGTTTGACGATGGATAAGCCCAGTCCGCTACCTTTCACATCGTGAATCAGCACATTGCCTACGCGGTAGAATTTCTCAAAGACCTTCTCACGCTCTTCGCTGGCGATACCAATGCCTCGGTCGCGCACCGCAATCGTAACAAAGCCGTTCTGTTGTCCAAGCGCCACACTGATTTCGCTGGCTTCGCCCGAATACTTCACCGCGTTATCCAGCAGATTGATAAAGGCTTGGGCAATGGCTTCCTGATCTATCACCACAGCCGGTAAGGGCTGTTGCGGTTTTTCCAGGTTGACGCTGAATCCGTTTTGTTCCAGAACGACTTCAAACGTTCTCAGTGTGTCAATAACCACTTGTTCAATATCTGTTTGTTCGAACTTGTACGTTTTCTGGCCCGATTCGATCTTGGAAAAATCCAGAATGTTGTTGATCAACTGAGTCAGTCGTCGGCTTTCGGTTTCGATATATTCGCCATATTCACTGACTTTGTTCTGTTCAGTGACACGGCCCATTTTCAAAAATTCGCCAAAGACGCGAATGGAAGCCAGCGGCGTTCTCAGCTCGTGAGAGACGTTGGATACAAAATCTGCTTTCATCTGTGACAATTTCATCGCGCGCGAAGCTGTTCTCAGCGCCAGCACGATGCCCCCGATCAAAACCAGCGCCGTTAGAGCTGAAAACGCCAGGTTGGTTAGAAAATACCTGCGACTCCATTCCTCTTCGGTCATGTTCCGCATGCGCAGACCCAGATACCAGTCAGAGTAAACAAATTGGAATCGCGCTCCGACTTCATAGGCTTTGCCTTCGTATTGCTGATTGGCGAAGACCAGTTTTTCATCACGATCAAAAACCGAAACGATCACATTTGGGCTTTCGTCCGGAAACCAACCGGGAGTCAATTCTGCGACCGCCGGAGAAAGATATTCATTGACGAAGACGTTATCGTCCAAAAACATCCCGGCGACTCCCACGACGTGGGAGCTTTCGTCAACAATCGGTTTAACGATGATGCGGAATCTGGGGTCTCGTTCGTCCACTGTAACTTCGGTTGATTTGGGAGTGGACTTCGTCATGATCATTGCCATCCAATTGGCGGCAGCGGCGTGGGCAGCGCTTCTTTCCTGCTCTTGCGCCTGAGTCCAATTGCTGTTTTCTCTGGGG
>CAZXHW010000661.1:0-4937 GCA_964639915.1 uncultured Heliomicrobium sp. | reverse complement strand
GCCGCCGATCCCGTCAACGCACTCGGCGCCAACGGCACGTATCTCGACACCCTGGACGTGATGCCGATTCCCGGTTACGACAGCGGTCGCAGGATTACTGACAACGCCGAGCGCCGCAAATACGGACTCCCTCCCGCGTCGCGTGTAGCCAAACTGGGCGATCCGGCATATGCCGACAAGCTCGGCTTTGGCATAGACAGTCGCGCAGCGTTTGAAGTCGTCTTCAGCACCAGCACGGATCAGATTGCCGTCGCGCCTGGCGCGCTATTGAAAGAATGGCAGCAGGAAGGGCGGCGGTATTTTCACTACCAAGCCGAAGCACCGATTCTGCCAAACTTTTCCTTTTGCTCCGCGCGGTACGAAGTGGCCCGCGACCGCTGGCAGGGCGTTGCGCTGGAAATTTATTACGATCCCAAACACGCCTTTAACATCGCCGCGATGATGGAATCCGCCAAGCGCGGACTGGAAATGTATTCCACCGAGTTCGCGCCGTACCCGTACTCGTACTTGCGCATTCTGGAGTATCCGAATTATCGAGCAGCCGCAAAGTTTCATTCCGGCACAATCCCCTTTTCCGAAGCCACTGGATTCGTAAACGACCTACGCACGGCAGGAAATGGTGACTACGGCGTTATGCACGAATTGGCGCACCTGTGGTGGGGCGAACGCATCACAGGGGCGCAGATGCAGGGCCGTTGGCTGTTGACGGAAAATATGGCGGATTACTCCACCATAATGCTGTTCAAGGAATCCTATTCGCCGGTTCTGGCCAACCGCATTGTCCGAGGAATGCTCGAAGCTTATCTGAAAGGCAGGCGCAATAAGGACGAAGCGGAAGTGCCGGTCATGTACACCGAAAACCACGGCTACCTTAGAGCCAAAGGCCCTCACGCCCTGTATGCCTTGCAGGACATCATCGGCAAAGACAAGGTTCATCAAGCGCTGCGCAATTTCCTGAAAGCCTGGTCATTTCAAACCTCGCCCTGCCCTACCTCCAGAGATCTGGTGAATGCTTTGCGCGCCGAAGCTGGCCCAGAATATCAGCAACTCATTACCGATTTGTTCGAGCGGATCGTGCTCTACGATTTTCAGGTGGATGCGGCCAATGCGCGCACGATTGATGGCGGATATGAGGTGACGATTGAAGTAACGGCGAAGCAGTTCGCGGCGGATGGCCGCGGGAAAGAGACCGAAGAGCCGCTGGATTCGTGGTTCGATGTGGCGGTGTTTGCGCAGACCGACAAACCACTTGAGGAAGTGACGCCGTTGTACATCGCAAAACACCGGCTGCACAGCGGGAGGCAGAGCTTGATTGTTCGCACAACGGAAAAGCCGGGAATTGCAGCACTAGACCCATTTCACAAAAGGGTTGAACGTAGCGCGGGGAATAACAGCGGCGTAATTACTGCGCTGCCTTTGACGCATTAGGCAGTATTTTGGCTGTGGACTGTTTTCCGTTTGGCTGCGATCGCCTCAATCTCAACGAACCACGCCGGATCCACCAACTCGGACACGAATACAGCCGTGGATGCGGGGCGGTGCGAACCCAAATGTTTGAGTCTTGCCGCGCGCACCGCATCGCCATCCTGTCCGGCAACCATAAAGGTGGTGAGTTTGATGATGTCAGTAGGACCAAGTCCATGGCTCTCGAGCAGAGCCACGATGTTGGAAAAGACTTGATCGGCTTGCTCGGCAATTGTGGGCGGAGTAGTTCCATCCGGGCGAACACCAAGTTGGCCTGATATGAAAAGCAACTCCATGCCTTCCGGCACAGAAACAGTATGACTATAAAGCCCCAGCGGAGCATGAACACACGATGGATTTGCGAAGCTCAGACTCATTATTTCACCTCAGACTATTTGAACCCTACAGGCGACGTCACGTCACTTGAAAATGCTAAAACTCAATCGCTGTCTATGAGTCCATTGGCGATGCACGCAGCCTTGTACTCGTCCAAATCGTCAAAGCGCTGCAACCGGTAACGCGCTCCCGCATGCTGGGCCGAACGGTGCGCAGCCTCAACGAATACCTGAGCATCCAGGACCTCGTTTTGCGTCACAACAAATGCCCTACCACTTTCGATGTCCTCACGGAACTGTTGATGGGCATGGCGATAAGCCAGATCAAAGCGAGGGAGAAACTCCGGGTAGTTCCCTTTCAGCCAGGTCATCTCAAAGGTTTTGGAATCGGGATGCAGTTTGCCGTCAGCCTGCCAAACCTCGACGTGAATGGGGCCGGGATACCCGGCAAAACGACCCGTGTGGATCGTGCCTTTTGTGCCAATGATGTAAGTTTCATTGTTATAGCCGGAGGAATGTGTCCGGCTGAGATCAAGTCGCCCTAACACGCCTGACGGTGTCGTGAACGTAACAAAAGCCGTGTCACCACCTTCGTCAATCGGGCTGGCGTAGCCCCGGGTGTGGTGCATGCTGGCCCAAACCTCGTGTGGAAATTCGCCCGTCAAAAAGATTGCCTCGTCCGCGACATGGATGCCCATGTCAATAATCAATCCTCGGCTGCTATAGGTTGACGGTGGAGGATATTGGTCGCGGAGGATGCAGCGGATTTCACGAATTTCACCCAACACACCGGATTGGATCAGTTGCCGGGTGTAAAGCAGCGCTGGATCATAGCGCCGCTGCAAACCAATCTGAATCTGGTGCGGCTCGCGGCCAATGGCTGCAACAAACTCGAAGGCCTCCTGCAACCCATCCGTCAGAGGCTTTTCCAAATAGATGGGTATCTTCGCTTTGATAAATGGCAACGCGTCTCTGGCGTGATCTTTAGTGTGCGAGGCGATGATGACTGCATCCATCTCACTGGCCATCTCCTGCGCCATCGCCGCGGGATCAAGAAACGTTTGCATTTCGGCAAGCCCGAGTTCAGCCTGCGCGTCATCAACCGCAGCTTGCACCTCGTCGCCGATGGCTACGATCTGATGACCTTGTTCCTCCACGATGGAGGCATGCACTTTGCCAATGCGACCAACGCCGAACACGCCATACTTATAAGTTTTTCCCACAATAACTTTCCTCTTCAGAATTCTGTCACTACGGTCACGCCCGCGCTCTCGAACTTGTCCATGTTCACGAGCGCATCAATGGATTGTTCAAGCCGAATTGTCCTGCCGATGAGCTTTTCAGGCGTCAACTTCCCTGCTTCGATCATTGCGAATAAGGCATCGTAACGATGGGCTTGCATTCCGTGGCTGCCCAGGATTTCAAGTTCGTGCGCAATGACTTTGCTCATCGGAATGGCGGGCGTACTTTGCTCTGCCAACAAAAGCCCGACTTGAATATGCTTGCCGCGTTTGCGCAAATTGCTGATGGAGTTGAAGCAGGTCGTGAGATGTCCGAGCGCATCCAGTGAAACGTGCGCGCCGCCTTGTGTAATTTCGATGACGGCTTCGGCAACGTTAGGAACTTGCGCAGCGTTCACCGTTGCAACCGCGCCCAAAGCGCCAGCCAGATGGAGCGCGTCTTCGGAAATATCTATCGCGATGACGTTAGCGCCGATCGCGTTGGCAATCATAATCGCCGATAACCCCACACCACCGCAGCCGTGGACTGCCACCCATTGCCCGGCAGAAGTTTTGCCTTGGTCTATGACGGCACGAAAGGAAGTGACAAACCGGCAACCCAGACTCGCCGCCGCCGGAAAATCCAACTCGTCAGGCAAGCGCACCAAATTCGTGTCGGCGAAATGGATGGACACATACTCGGCGAATGATCCCCAATGGGTGAAGCCCGGTTGAAATTGGTGGTCGCAAACCTGCTGATTGCCTGATGCACATTGCGGGCAAGCGCCACAGCCGCCTACGAACGGTACCGTAACGCGATCTCCGATTTTCCATCTGGTCACGTCTTTGCCAACTGCTGCGACAACGCCTGCCAATTCATGACCGGGCACATGTGGAGGTTGAATATCAGCGTCATGTCCAACCCAGCCATGCCAGTCGCTGCGACAGACGCCTGTCGCCATGACCTTGACGACTACGCCATGCGCTTCCGGTGCTGGATCAGAGACATTCCTGAGCTCTGGCGGTGCGCCAAAGGCTTCGTATATGACAGCTTTCATTGATTACTCCTTGCTCGAAACGTCTGAGCATTATGCACAATCCCTACCAAGGAAAAAGACAAGCAAAAGCAGAAGTGTGCCTCTGAATGAAAGGCTTCAATGGCTTGCCGAGGTAGGAATGATTCGGTAGGTTTCATAGTGGAAGTTGAGAAGGATGCTGTCATCAGTTTCGGCTCTGACCACTACCTGATAGGCTGGTGGGAAAGTATTGTGCCCGGATTTTTTCAATTCCTTCTTCAATTCCAGCAAATGATCTGGCGAGCTGAAAAACTCCGCCGCTGCTTGCGCGCCCGCCGAATTCACTCCCGAAAAGATCAAAATGCGAGTCTGCTGATTGGACGAGGTTTCACCAGGCAGCACCGTGATCAAGCCGAAAACCTGCGTCAGCCGCTGGCGTTGATCCCGTTTGAGCGCATAACGCGCTGCTGGCGACTGCTCTGTGGCAGGGCCGACGATGGCATCCAGGAAGTTGACCTGTAGAGGACATTTTTCCAGAAAGCGGGTCACTGCCGGGCTGTATGCGGACGCGCCAAATAAAATCACATTGCGATGCCGCAGCGTCGGCATGGTGGTGACCATTTCGGGGAACATCTGCGGTGCAATGCCAGCCGCGCTTAGAGTTTTGAACGCCGTCAGCGCTCCTAACACATCCCCCCAATAGGTGGCGTTCGTAGTGACGGTCAAGCTCAGGTTCGTTGTCGCGGGATAGCGCGTAGCGTACAGCTCATAAAGTTGTTGTGGTAAAGGCCGTTCACCCGTGAGTAACGCTTGGGGTGGCGGTGGTGAAAAAGATCCTGGAAGCACAGAAAAAGTGGGCGGATTCGCGACACTTAACAACACATCGGCATGGGGTGCTAGCT
>CAZXHW010000660.1:0-4937 GCA_964639915.1 uncultured Heliomicrobium sp. | reverse complement strand
GACGCTTTCGGTTTGTTCACTTACAACAGAGGACTGCAACTTGAAAATCGTCATGAGATTTTCACGGGCCGTCACTTTGTGAGCATTTCGTCGGAATAAATCAAATCAATCTCGCTTGAACCGGTTATTCAATCGCTCAAAGAAAATCTGAATTCCAGCAATAGCGACCCTTCCCCTTTGCCGTCACATTTACCTGGAGAAGGCAAAGTTGCTGACAGTGAAAAATATCTGGTTGGCCCAGTCGTTTTGGCAAAAACCCAGGAGTTTTCTGATCTAAAAGAAGTAGTGAATTTTTCTGGCGGAACGGAAGCCACAACTGCCAAATACTCCAACGGAAACGGCACGTTCAGCCTGATGATCGTTGAATATCACACTCCTCAGATGGCAACCGACGGAGAGGCTCAATTTCAAAGCTATTTTGGCAAGCTTTCTGAACAGGAAAGAAGCCAGAGAATATTGAAACGAATTGGCAACTACATTGCGATAACCACCGCAGTTCAAGATCGCGCAAGTGCAGAAAAGATTGTCTCTACGATTAAATACACTCCTGTTGTTTACTGGGAAGCCCGAAAAATCACCGACATCCCCGTTGCTTTCCGTCCTCCAGACCCACTTGCCATACAAGAAGCGTCACAAACAGCGAACATGCTAGTCCGCACGTTTTATTGGATTGGCGTCATGCTTTTTGGAGCAATCGTGCTCGGAGTCATTTCTGGGGGTATTTTCTTTTACTGGAATCGCTATCGCCGACGCAAATTGGGGTTAGACAATATGTTTAGCGACTCTGGAGGAACAGTCAGATTGAACTTGGACGAATATTTACTATCGCCCATGGACTCTAGTGCGGGGAAAATTGAAAGTGATGAAAAGGCCGGTAGATTTAAGAAGTAGGAAAAAAATATGGCGGCCGCATTTGAGAACCCACCCCGGACTCTTCGCGACCGCCATTTATCAGGAGGTTCACCCGTGCCTCCATTAACGAATCAGGTAAGTAAAGGTTCCGCCTTAAGGCAATTAATTGCAGCTTAAAATTGCTGCTTAACACCATCTAAAGCTTGAGATATGCAACAACCTATTTGGAATTTTGAACAGCACCCAACGAACGAACCCATGGATGAAACCGGGGTAAATCTTCGTGCCTATTTCGATCGCATTGATGACGAAAAAATGCGCCAATATTCACCAGATTGGACCGATGAGCAGGTTGTCGAATGGGATGGAAATTTTCGCGATGATGGCAATCTGATGCTGCTTTGTTGCGAGCGTGATGTTGAAATCGCTGAGTATCGCCAGGTGCTGGAAGACTGCATTGAATATCGCAATCTGGTACGCGACAACTTGCTATCAAAAGCCCAATCCTGATTTCCGCGATTCGCTCAATACTCGCACAACGAACTTCGCACCGTGTAACGAATGGGATTTTTAAAGCTGTCTGCGGCGTGGCATTCACTGCAAATTGGCGCTCGCAAAATTCTGCGATGCCGAATGGTGGGATTGGCATTTGTGTCTGTATGAACCTGATGGCAGCTTAAACAGGTTATTGATTCTTCCCCATTAACCATCACATCGCGAACGTTACGCCAGACGTGCTTGTCTCCCGGATTTAATGCCGCATCATCTGCTTTTGCCCAATCTACAGCCAAGTCCTGAAACAGGTTATCTCCGGCAATAAAATTGTTCGCGTAGGGCAGTCCAGATGTTTTCGATTTGCTTTCCCGCAAATGGCATTGTGCGCAAAGTGAAGTGATAACTTTGGCATTGCTTCTGTTCTTTTTAGAAAGCAATGCTAAAGAAGTATCATTTCCATGATTGTCATTGATAACACCATGGCAGGCGTAACAATCCAATCCAAACGCCCCAAAAGTTTTTGTCTTTGAGTCAACCGCAGTCGTGTGACAACCGGCGCAACGATTGGCAAATTTCTCTTTGTCCCAAACCAGATTTTCCGAAGCCTCCCATTTTTCGACTTTCTTTTCGGTATTCAATACCGCCTGCGTATTCAAAATCGCAAACTTGCCATACCCATCTTTTTTGAGAAAACGGAGGCGATGGCGGCTGCCGAGAAAGTATTCTATTTCCTCTGCCAGGGGATTGAGCTTTGGATTGCCTTTTAACAACTCGCGAAGTTCAGGCGCGTCTTCTCTATGACGAATCGCCACCCCATGAGCATTGTTTTGCCATGTCGCTCCAATGGTATTTCGATGACAAAACAAACACTCGTCTCCGTGGGCAAATTCGGGGATCGGCTTGCCAGCGTGATTACTTCCCCACGCTGCCGGGTCAAGTTTTTTGGCTTGGGGTTGTGCAGCTTCAGTGACCGGCTTGTCCTGAGCCAACAGCCGCTTCATGCCTGTCAGGCTTAAAAAAAAGCTGGCCAGTGAAATCACGATCAGCGCTTTGACGACAAACTTAATCCTCTTGGCGGAAAACAGACTCATAAGCTCACCTGAATTTTACTCATTACTCTTTTTTGGCGTGACCTTCGATCACTTCAATTCGGATTTTGTCTGGACCTTCAATGAAGGCGTATTTGATTTTGCCTCCAGCCACAGACTTAATTTCATCCGTCACCTTGACGCCTTCTTTCCGAAGTTTTTCCAGCGCATCGGGCAAATTGTCGAAACTAAACCCAATGTGGTCCACAACATGGCCTTTTGTAGATTCAAGTTCAACTTTGTCCTTCCAACGATCCGGGTAATCTTTCTTCAAATATTCAGCCGGAAAAATAATGATATTGACGTTGTCCACGTTTAGCGAAGCCGACGGGCCTATTTGATAGCCTTTGTACATTCGTGGAGTTCGTGAAGTCGGGATGCGGCCACGAGCGCCAAAATGCTTTACATACCATTCCGCAGCAGCAATCGGGTCTTCACTGAACAAATGCAGATGGCCAAATCGGTGATGACTGGCCGTGTTCAATTCAATCAATCCTTTATCCGGGCTCTCGACATAGGCGTAATAAAACAAATCCTTCGCACCAGCATTGCCTCCAATGTCGCTAATGTCAGTCAATGGAGTGAAAAACTTCGTCCCCAGCTTCTGTTGCCGTTCGTATTCCGCCTTCATGTTTTCCGCCCCCCAACCAAAATGCCAAATGGCGGAATCCAACTCCCATTTTGGCGGAGTCGCAACTTTGGTGAACAGCATCCAGGATTTCTGCGACCAAACAGCATCCAGCAACCCAGCAAACTTCCCTTTTTCGCTGTCAAACTTGCTGGTGTAAAAATCAATCGCAGCTTTCGGATCAGTTGTATTCAAATGAAGGTGGTGAAAATGGGCTTCATTGACTGGCGTGGCTTGAGGCGTTTGATTTTGCCCAATGCCTAACTTTGTCAGACTGAAAATGCATAGGGAAAAGACCAAACAAACCGCAGCCAAGTGAAAGACTGATCGAACAGACATTCGCTGAATCATTATTTCGCCTCTCTGTTGATGGATTGGAACCGAAAACTGCTTCAGAAATTACCAGTACAGAGTAAATGAAAGGTTGGCATTCAAACCAACCTTTCAATTCCCTGCTTTCAATTGTTTCGATATCTGCTTCAGCTACTTCGAACTGCTATTTCCCGAAGCCGCTGGTTTCGCTGGTTGATTTACCGGAACGAAGTCAAAAAAGCCATTCATCATCTCTTCCCAGGTCTGCTCGCCAAAGCGAACCGCCTTGTTTGGATCCGGGTTAACCGGATTCCTGGTTGAGTTGTCGTAATGAGCGATGGCTTCGATTTTGGTCCCTTTCGGCATGCGCAAAGCCTTTACGGGGTAGTAATAAACCTGCCAGCCAAAATCATAGCGCGGCACAGACAACAGAACTTCCTGACGGCCATCCGGGTAATGCGCGATGTACTTGTAGTCCTTGCCGCGCAAGTGCATATGCGGCATCAGGCTGATGATGTCTAAATCTTCTTCTGCGGTATAGGAAGCGCGAACTTCGTGATTCTCGGTATTCGGTGGAATCACAAAACGCGTGTCCCAAGCCGCAGTTGTGGTGATCACCTTATCAACCGGACCTTTGGCAAACTTCAAACCAATGATCGAACGATCTTTGGTCGCTTTGCCGCTGGGCGTGTAATGCATTTGGAAAACAATTTGCGAACCGGCTTTAATCAGTTTGGCAGTTCCCGGCTGAGCGATGAAAGGCGTGTTGCCCGGCGATAAAGCGCCAAGCAAACCCGTGCCGATGTCCTGTTTCTTTGGTGCTCTCTCTTTCGGATCGCGGACGTAAACAACGATGTGATGCACGACGGACAAATCACCAGCGCGAGCTTCCATGGCGGAAACGTATTTGTCTTCAGTAAAGCCGCTTGGAACGGTGAAGTACATATACGGCACTGTGCCTTCCGCAGGAACAGTGAATTCTTCAGGCATCTGGAAGGTGATGTCTGGTTCGCCAATCTGCCAGCCTTTTACAAATTTCGGAGCGGTGGGCATTTCTTTCGGGTCGCCTTCTTTGGTACCACCATCAACCCACGCAACGATCGTATCAATTTCTTTTTGCGACATTCGCTTGTCGTTCGCCCATTGACCATGCGCCGGATCGGCATGCCACGGAGGCATTTCACGGCTGACAATTTTTTCCCGGATCGCTTTTGCCCACGGACGAACTTCCTTGTAATTCATTAGGGACATCGGCGCGATTTCTCCAGGGCGATGGCACTCGGCGCAATTCTTGAAAAAGATCGGCGCAATGTCTTTCGTGAATGTCGGCGCGGCCGGGGCCGAGAGCTTTTCGCCACTGGCTTTGCTAACGGAAATTCCAACGACAGCGACGGCAAAACAACCGGCCAAAATCAAAGCCGCGAATCGAACGCGTTTCATTCAACACCTCCCGATGGAAAGGAAGAAAGTTCTGCAATCATCAGTTTCCCCCCTTGTTGGCAACCGAAGCGCAGAACTTCCAAGCGGTTACTGAATTTTGGAGTAAACGGCATTGCCCAACC
>CAZXHW010000659.1:0-4948 GCA_964639915.1 uncultured Heliomicrobium sp. | reverse complement strand
GCGGCAACACTGGGCGAACTCGGATACAACGTCAAGGCATTTTGCTTCCAAGACAGCCCGCGCAGAGCGCATTCCATCGCAGCGCAAGGTGGCATCAACGCCGCCAAAAATTACCGCAATGACGGCGATTCGGTTTATCGCCTGTTTTACGACACGATCAAAGGCGGAGATTTCCGCGCCCGCGAAGCTAATGTCCATCGCCTTGCCGAAGTTTCCGTCAGCATCATTGACCAGTGCGTAGCCCAAGGCGTTCCGTTCGCTCGCGAATACGGCGGCTTGCTGGACAACCGCAGCTTCGGTGGCGCGCAGGTTTCCAGAACGTTTTATGCGCGTGGACAAACAGGCCAGCAGCTATTGATCGGCGCTTACCAGGCACTTGAAAGGCAAATTTACCTGGGCACGGTCGAAATGCACGCGCGCACGGAGATGTTGGATGTTGTGCTGGTTGACGGTCATGCCAAAGGGATCATCACGCGTGACTTAGTCACTGGAAAGATCGAAGTTCACGCCGCTAATGCCGTCGTGCTGGCCACAGGCGGATACGGCAACGTGTTTTACCTTTCGACGAACGCTAAAGGCTGCAACGTAACAGCGACTTGGCGCGCTCACAAAAAAGGCGCGCTGTTCGCCAATCCCTGCTACACGCAAATTCATCCCACCTGTATTCCGGTTAGCGGAGATCATCAATCGAAGCTGACCTTGATGTCCGAAAGCCTGCGCAACGACGGCCGCGTCTGGGTCCCCAAAGATGCCAAGGATTGCGGCAAAGCTCCTTCGAGCATTGCCGACGGTGACCGGGATTATTACTTGGAACGCAAATATCCAAGCTACGGCAATCTGGCTCCGCGCGACATCGCTTCGCGTGCAGCTAAGCAGGTTTGCGACGAGGGTCGTGGCGTTGGCCCTGGCGGTCGGGGTGTGTATTTGGATTTTTCGGCTTCGATCAACCGGCTGGGCGAAGACAAAATTCGCGAACGCTACGGCAATTTGTTCGATATGTACGAACGCATCACTGGCGAAAATGCCTATCAGCAACCGATGCGAATCTATCCAGCAATCCATTACACAATGGGCGGTTTGTGGGTGGATTATGAACTGATGAGCAACGTGCAGGGATTGTTTGTGATTGGCGAAGCGAACTTTTCCGATCACGGAGCAAATCGCCTCGGCGCTTCGGCGCTGATGCAGGGTTTGGCGGATGGCTATTTCGTGCTGCCCCAAACCATTGGTGGTTATTTCGCTGGTGGCAAAGGCGGCGCCCCATCAGCCGATCACCCCGAATTTAAAAAAGCGCTTGAAGAAACCCAGGCTCGCACCCGTCAACTGCTTTCGATCAAAGGCAAACGCACCGTGACAGACTTTCACCGTGAGCTTGGCAAAGTGATGTGGGACAACGTCGGAATGGGACGCACCGACGCCAGTTTGAAGCTTGCGCTAAAACGCATTCCTGAAATCCGCAACGAGTTCTGGGAAAACGTCAATGTGCTTGGCAGCGCGAATGAGCTAAATCCCGCGTTGGAATACGCTGGCCGCGTTGCAGACTTTCTGGAATTCGCAGAGTTGTTGGCTTACGACGCGCTGCAACGCGAAGAATCATGCGGTGGTCATTTCCGTGAAGAGTATCAAACGGAAGACGGCGAAGCCTTGCGCCAGGATGACAAGTTCGCCTACGTCGCGGCCTGGGAATTCAAAGGCGTGGACCAGTTCCCACAACTACACAAGGAATCGCTGGTGTACGAAGAGGTCCACATGACCCAGCGCAGCTACAAGTAAGCTGATTGGCAAATCATTTGTGGCGTCGCTTCATTTGCCATCGCTCAATTGTCATTTTTTATTTGTCATCGCCTGAAGCCCTTATCAAGCGAAACCCAAACAAACTAGAAATGACAATTGAAAAATCAAAAATGGAAAATGAACACTGAGCCCTTTTGGCGTTGCCTCAAAGACAATGAAGAGGAGTTTTAACAATGAACCTGACACTTCGTGTCTGGCGGCAGAAAAATTCAACCACAAGCGGACAATTTGTCAGCTATGAAGCTAAAGATGTCAGCCCGGACATGTCCTTCCTAGAAATGCTGGACGTGGTCAACGAAGGACTGATTGAACGTGGCGAAGAGCAAGTCGCTTTTGACCACGATTGCCGAGAAGGCATTTGCGGAACGTGCAGCCTGGTCATCAACGGTACGCCGCACGGCCCACACAAAGCGACAACGACTTGCCAGTTGCACATGCGGTCGTTCAAAGATGGCGACACGATCACCATCGAACCCTGGCGCGCATCGGCCTTCCCTGTCATTAAAGATTTGGTCGTTGATAGAACATCATTTGACCGGATCATACAGTCTGGCGGGTATGTTTCGGTTTCAACTGGCGGAGCGCCTGATGGCAATGCGATTCCGATTCCCAAGGAAGACGCCGACGTGGCATTTGATGCAGCAGCCTGCATTGGCTGCGGAGCCTGTGTCGCTGCCTGTAAGAATGCTTCGGCGATGCTTTTCGTATCAGCAAAAATTTCTCACCTCAGCATGCTTCCGCAAGGTAAAGTCGAAGAAACGCAGCGCGTGCTCAATATGGTGGAGCAAATGGATGCGGAAGGTTTCGGCAACTGCACAAACATCGGCTCGTGCGAAGCCGCCTGTCCAAAAGAAATCACGCTGGACAATATCGCGCGGATGAACAGGCTTTATGTCAAAGCCTTGTTGAAGAGCAAGTTGGCTTGATAAGCGTTTCACAGCGGGCTGCTGAAACCATCAGCAGCCTTTCGCAATCAGAAGTGGCACCAGCAACCACATCAGTCCTTTGGCCAAGAAGAAGAAAAACCCTGCGAGCCCCATTCGTTTTAGCCAACCGGCAAAATGGCTGTGATGGGTTGATGTTTCCGCTAGTTCGGTCTCTTTTTGTACGGGGTCTTCCATAATCGGCTGATTCTTACTTCAACACTACATTGCCTTTTGGAGTTTTGAGCGACGCTTTGATGGTTGGCGAATCCGCCTTGGAAATTTTGGCTTCGATTCCCAGCGATTTCATCATTTCAGCAATTTTCTCAGCTTCCGGGTGCTCAAATTCCAGTGACAGCAATTTGCAGCCGCCTGGCGAATCCACAGAAGGATGAAGCGAGTCTTTGTCCCACTGAATGAAGAATGGCACCACGTTGAAATAAATCATATCTTTATCAGCATCACGGACGACATTCAGTGTGCGCCATTTCAGCAATTTGCCGTCCGGGCGCTTTCTGGCTCCGTCCAACGGCCCTATCACCAACTGTTTGCTCGCTTTCGCCTGTTGCGCCAACACATCAATTTCTGTTGTCGCCGAAGCCCACATCACCAGGCGAGGCGTGGCCAATTTCAATAAATCTGCGGCGCGTGGATGACCTGCTTGCTCAGGGTCAGGCGCCATGATTTCCAGATATTGCCGATCCCCGAATGACAACAAGGCATTTTGAGTTCCTCGATTCGGATGCTTGCCACCAATCATCGCGCGAACTCCAGTCAGCTTTTCAACCCACTCAATTCCCTTTTGCAAATCGCTGACGCCCAGTACCAAATGATCCACGGCATCTTTCGCATCTCGAAGTTTCATCGCTTTCCCCATTGCGGCGGTGCCAAACAATGAAGTCAGCAGCGCCGCATTGCCCAGTTGCAAAACTTGTCTGCGCGAATAGAAAATCTTGCCAGACAGCTTCAATGCGTTTTGAATTTCCATGCCGCAAGCTCCTGTTGTCACCGTATTGATTTGCCGGATTGCATTCAGACAATAATTGATTCGGGACAAAGTTTCCACTTGCCGCCGGCCAAGGCAAATGGCAAAGTCGGGATAGGCAATCGCCGCTAAATTCTACTCAATTTCAAAAAAAGGACACCCATCAATGAGTCAGGAAAAAGTGACCGTTATCGCTTACATCGAAGTTAAACCGGGAACTGAAACAGAGTTCATGAAACACGCAGCCACAGTAACCGCTGCCACGCGAGCCGAAGCTGCCTGCATCAATTACGACTTGCATCAGGCTCCGGGCGCGACGCACAAATTTGTGTTTTATGAAAACTGGACGAGTATGGATGGCCTGAGCCAGCACGCTGCCTCAGCTCACATTCAAAGGTTTCGCAGTGACATTGCTGATCTGATTACAAAACCAACTGAAGTGACCGTTTGGAAAATGGTTTCCGAACCTGCTGGCTAGACTCATAGTTACGAGCTGCGACCGCGAATAGCCGCAACATCTTCACGGTCGCAGTTCAGCCCAGATAGGTTTAGAATTACGCCGTGAGCCCAAATACTAAGCACCATAACAGATTCAGAAACGCCCGAAACAATCGTTACATCTTGTTCTGCGTGACGATGCTTGTTTTGCAAGCACAGGCATCGGCGGATCGCCGAATCGCTCAAGCGGAAGCCTTTCTTTCCAACCTTCGCTATGAAATAGAGCTTGGCATTGATTACCGCAACGCGACCTTTGCCGGGGTTGAAACGGTTCGTTTCACAAACTCTGGGCGTGAGGAAGTTGATCAGGTCAGCTTTCATTTGTACCCCAATGTCGGCTTGGCTGAAGAAGACGATTCATGGCTGAGCATCCGCCGGGTCACGACGAATGGCAAAGACTTACGATATGGCCTGCGGTCGCGCCAAACCATTGTCAGGGTCGAGCTTCCTACCAAACTTGCCGCGGGCCAAAGCATTGAATTAAAGCTGGAATTTTCCGGCCGCGTTCCCCAGGTTCAGCGCGAAGAAGCCAGTTTGCTGGCGCACTTTATGCAAGAGGTTAATGACGCAGTTAACGAAGAGCGCACTTCGCACGACACCCGCGATATTTTCTTTGCCAGCGAAGAAGCCATGCTCATCGGATATTTCTATCCGATTCTTGCCGCGAAACCTTCTCAGCTTACGGAACAATCCCTGGTCGCTGGAGCGAGCGGAATTACTGTCAGCGAAGCGGCAAATTACGAGGTCA
>CAZXHW010000658.1:0-4954 GCA_964639915.1 uncultured Heliomicrobium sp. | reverse complement strand
ACCAGTCGAGCAGGAAGAGGTGATGCTCGCTGAAAATATACAGCGCGAGGAGCTTTCGCCGTTGCAGGAAGCGAAGGCGTATCAGCGCCTCGTTGCCGGTGGGCAAACCCAGATGAATGTGGCGCGCAAACTCGGCATCAACGCGGCACGCATTCAGTCGCGGATGGTCATTCTCAAACTTCCGCTCCCGGTGCAGCGATTGTTTGACAGCAACGAACTGCCGATCACGCTCGCGCCCTTGCTTATCCGAATCACGGACATTGACCGGCAGGAACGACTTGCCAATCTCGTCGCCTCACGTCGGCTGACTGTTCCCAAGCTCAAGGAAATGGTTGACCGGATCGTCGAAGCTGAACAGACCGATTCGACAGTTGACAAAGAGCGACGCCAGAAACGGACGGAGAAAAGCGGAAAGGCGACCAATTGCCCGGCTGTCGTTTACACACGTGCTGATGCATTGGCTGATTTGGCAAGGCGAAATGGAAGCGCGCTCTGTTTTTCCGATCTGCTCAGAGCGTTCGATGGCATCTGTCAGAACTGCGGGATGGGGAACTTCGCAGACATCTGCGCCGCCTGCCCGCTCCCGCAATTCATCAACAGTTTGGTGAGGAACGAAACCGCTGCGCCACACGAGGCGTAGAAAACTGTGGTCAACCACTCCACCTAATTGCCAACATTGAGCGTTCATCATTTCTTTATTATTCCAGATGGCAATACTAACTGCCGTCGAATTTCATTGATGGAACGCTCAAGCGAGGCCGTTAAACTTTTGTCCAGCGCCAAACATTGAGCGAAATCTCTCTCTGCTTCTCTCTCCTTGCCTTGTCGTAAGTAAACCAAACCACGTTGCGCGTAGGCGCCGGCATGATTGGGATTAAGCGCCATCGTCTGATCGTAATCCGCCACCGCCCGCGCCCAGTCTCCTTTCGCGCGCCAAGCCAGTGCGCGGTTGAAATAGGCGAGGGTTAAGGTCGGATTCAACTCGATGGCGCGGTTGTAATCAGCCAGCGCTTTATCCAGCTCGCCCTTGTGATGCCAGAGAGCGCCGCGATCACAATACGCTCCGGCAAAGCGGGGGTTGAGTTTGATCGCAAAGTTTTGATCCGTGAGCGCGCCATTCAAGTCGCCTTTGAAAAATCGCGCCACGCCGCGATTGCTCCAGACCTCGGCGGATTTGGGATTGAGCTTGAGGGAGCGGTCGAAATCGCTCAGCGCGCCGTCCAGGTCGCCTTTGTCCCTGCGGGCGAGGCCGCGATTGTTCCAGGCTTGCGCCAGGCGTGGGGCGATTTCGATGGCTTTGGAGTTGTCGCTGATGACGCCGTTCAGGTCGCCGCGGACGTAGCGAATGCCGCTGCGATCAACGTAGGCCTGAGCAAGACGCGGATCGAGTTGGAGTGCTCGATTGTAATCCGCCAGCGCCCCGTCTAGGTCGCTGTTCAGGTGTCTTGCCACACCACGATTGTAATAGGACACCGCATAGGTGGGGGCAGATGCGACAGCGAGATCGAAATCGGCAATCGCCCGATTCAATTCACCTTTAGCCATCCAACCACTGCCACGATCAATGTATGCAGAGGCAGTGGCCTCGCGGGATGTTTGTGCCCAAGCGGCCGAACCGCCTAGGGCAAAGAGAATAATCGTTAATAGATGCAGGTTTGGGCGCGTCATCATTAAGCCTCCAAGAAAACGCGGTCATGAATTAAGCCTCCAAGAAAACGCGGTCATGACGTGCGCTGACTTTCGTTGTGTTTAGCGCATTCGTTATCGGAATCATTCGGTTCGTAACGCAATCATCGGATCCACCCGCGCCGCCCGCCGCGCCGGAAGCCAACACGCCAGCAGTGCAATGCCCGCCAGCAACAAAGCCACTGCGCCAAACGTCAGCGGATCGGTCGCGCTCACTTCAAACAACAGACGGCTCAGCAACCGCGTCAACGCGAACGAGGCGAGCAAGCCAAGCCCGACGCCAGCCAGGATCAAGCGCGTGCCCTCCCCAATCACCAGTCTCAGCACATCGCTCGCCTGCGCGCCCAACGCCATCCGCACGCCTATCTCGTGTGTGCGCTGCGCCACCAGATATGAAAGCACGCTGTAGATTCCAATGGCCGCCAGCAGCAAGGCCGTCGCCGCAAAGCAGCCGACCAGCCAAAGCGTGAAGCGTTGGCCTGCGACGGCTGTCGTGGCAATCGTTTCGAGTGTTTTGACCTCGGCCAGCGGCAAATCTTTGTCGAGCGCGTTGACTTCGCCACGCACGGCTTCGATCAAGTTCGACGGTTCGCCAGCGGTGCGCACGGCGAGGAACATCGGCCCCCGTATCGGGTCCTGCGTCATCGGCCAATAGAAAGATGGTTCAGCCGCCGGCGAATACGGAAAGTCTTTGACATCGCCGACGACACCGGCAACGGTGAACCAATCCTGCTCGCGCGAATGGGAGAGAGAGAAGCTCAGGCGTTTGCCGACGGCGCTCTCGCCTGGCCAATAGCGCTCGGCCAGGCTGCGATTGATGAGCACAACTGCGGGCTTCTCCGGGCGATCCTCGGCGTTGAAGAAACGCCCGGCGATGAGCGGCACGCCAATCGTGCGGAAATAATCGGTCGAGACGTAGTGATAGCGCGCCCTTGGCCTTTGGCTCGGCGGGAAGGTTTTGCCCTCGATGTTGAATAACTGGTTTTCATCGTAGCCCGTCCACGGCAGATCGGAGGTCTGCCCCACCGACTCGACGCCTGGCAAGGCGGCGAGCCGGTCGAGCAATTGCTGATTAAAGGCGGCGACCACAGGCAATCGCTGGCTGTAACGCGCAATGGGCAAGAACAGACTGGCCGTCAACACGCGCTCCGGCGCGAAGCCGGGATTGATTTGTTGCAGCTTCCAGAAGCTGCGCAATAACAGGCCCGCGCCGACCAGCAGCACCAACGCCAATGCCACTTCAACCACGACCAATGCATCGCGCAGCCTGCGCTGGCGGCTGCCAGTTCCGCTGCGCCCGCCTTCTTTGAGCAGTTCGTTGAGATTGACATGGCCGGCTTGCAGCGCGGGTGCCAAGCCGAAAAGCAAGCTGGTCAAAAGCGTCAGCCCAAGCGTAAAGAGCAAAATGCGTCCATCGAGACTGACTGCCTGCAAGCGCGGCAGTTGTTCCGGCCCGAGCGCCCTGAGCGCGTTAATCGCCCATTGCGCCAGCAGGATTCCGACGGCGCTGCTGATGACGGCCAGCAACAAACTTTCGGTCAGCAACTGCCGCACAATGCGCCCGCGCCCGGCTCCCATGGCGGCGCGCAAGGCCATCTCACGTTCGCGCGCCGTCGCGCGCGCCAGCAGCAGGTTCGCCACGTTCACACAGGCGATCAACAAAACAAAGAAGACCGCGCCAAATAACACGAACAACGTCGTTTGCGCGCGCCCGACAATCTCTTCCTGCAACGGTTTGACCGCGATGCTCCATCCTTGATTGGTGTTCGGAAATTGTTGTGCTAACCGTTCGGCGATCACATTGAAATCCGCCGCAGCTTGCGCGGGAGAAATGCCCGGCTTCAATCGCCCTACGGCATTCAGGAAATGCCCCTGGCGACCGCCCTGCGGCGGCAAGCCGAGCGGCCACCAAACGTCTACGCTTTCGCCGTGTGGCATCGACTTGTAATCGCCGCCAACGTGCTGCACACCCGGCGGCATCACGCCGACAACGGTGAATGACGGTCCCTTCGATAGTTGGGCTTTCAACGACGGCAGGCTTTTGCCGACAATATTTGGATCGCCTGCAAAGCGCCGCTGCCACAGCGCGTGGCTGAGAATCACGACCTGGTTATTGGCGGGCAATTCGTCTTCGCGGCGGAACTCACGTCCCAGCAGCGGCTGCACGCCCAGCAGATCGAAGAACCCTGCCGACACACGCAGCGCAGCCACCCGTTCGGATTTATCATCCTGCGACAGTTCCAGATCCTCCCGCCTGTAAAGCGCCAAACCGCTGAGCGTGGAATTCTGCTGGCGGTAATCCTGGAAGTTGCCGTCCGCCAGAGGGGCTTTGGGCTGAGTCCGGCTGACTTCAAACACGCGGATCAACTGTTCCGGCGCGCGGTATGGCAGCGGTTTCAGCAACACGCCATTGACGACACTGAAGATCGTCGTGTTAGCTCCGATGCCCAGCGCCAGCGTCGCAATGGCGACTACAGTGAAGCCGGGTTTCTTCAACAACATTCGCGCGCCGTAGCGCAGGTCTTGCCACAGACTTTCTATCCATCTCAACCGGCTCTTCTCCCGGTATATTTCCTTCACCTGTTCCACTCCGCCGAACTTGAGCCGCGCCGCTCGCCGCGCATCTTCCACGCTCATCCCTTGTCGCAGGTTGTCCTCAATCTGCATCTCGAGGTGCGAGCGGATTTCTTCCTCCAGCTCTCGCTCAAGTTCTCGCCTCTGAAACAAGCCCAGCAGGCGGTGAAAGAAAATACGGAATCTGGTCATGCATCCTCCTCCGATGGTTTAAGAAACCGGATCATAATTTTGGACGTTCGCCGCCAAGCCTCCTCGGCGGCAAGCTGCTACGACGCCTCGCGAATCCTTGGCTTACAAGTCAATGCTCGCTAGTCACACCGGAGCGCGATCAGTGGATCCACTTTTGTCGCCCGCCGCGCCGGAATCCAGCAAGCCAGCATGGAAAGTCTTCGACATTGCCGACTACACCGGCGACGGTCAGCCAATCCTGCTCGCGCGGTTGTGAAGAGAAGCTGAAGCGTTTGCCATGCGCGAGTTCTTCGACGATGGCGGCTTCGCGCGCTGGCGAAAGATTCTGGATCGCCAAGCGCATTCTGATTTCTGCTTTCCATTCCGGCATCGTTGTTCTTCATTTGGAGACGCGCAGATTGGCGAAGTGCGCGACCGTTCCCGCCCCGACCCACAACGCAATCTGGCCTGTGCTTTGTCCTTGTTTGAGATCATTGACCACCAGCACAGGCTGCGGCACGTC
>CAZXHW010000657.1:0-4965 GCA_964639915.1 uncultured Heliomicrobium sp. | reverse complement strand
ATGGCTATTACTCGAATTGAAATCCTTGGGTATCGCGGTTTTAGGCACCGCGGAACACTCGATTTTGCTCTGCCAAACGGAGAAACTGGCAGTGGCCTTACAGTACTTACAGGCCCGAATAATGCTGGAAAGTCCTGCATTCTAGAATGCCTGAGGGCTCGATCCGGCAACGAAGCAATAAGTTTCTCATCTGGCACGAGAAACTTCGAAGTCGAGTCGGTTGAAATCAAATACACCGTCAACGGCAAAGAAGAAGTCTTGAAGTCACTCACCAAGGGCTCAAGTGAAACAACAAAGACAGGTATAGATCAGGCATTCCATATCTTTGTTCTTCCCTCACGCAGAGCATTTAACCCCTACTTCGGTCGAACTGTTTGGAGTCGTGAGCAATACATAAGCAATAGCACCCTTCCTGCGCAGAGGTCATCTGTACTTAGCAACTTCGAATCTCGGCTATTCAACACGATAAAAAATCCCGATGCGTTCAACTCGCTCCTTTTCGAAGCCATTGGCTACAAACCAGAGTGGACAATAGATCGGACAGATCAGGGGCAGTACTTCCTAAAGTTCTTTAACGGCAATCACTCGCACTCAAGCGATGGAATGGGAGAGGGGATCATTAGTATCTTCGCAATAGTCGATGCTTTACATGACTCAAAACCCGGTGATGCAGTTGCTATTGATGAGCCCGAACTATCGCTGCATCCGAGCTTACAAAAACGTGTCGCCTCAGTAATTGCTCGATTTGCCAAGGACCGCCAGATTATTGTTTCAACGCACTCTCCATATTTTGTAGATCTGCATGCCCTTGGAAATGGCGGCCATCTTGCGAGAATAATTACAACAGGTGAAGGAACAACGATTCATCAACTCACTCAAAATTCTAAAAGCTCATTACGGCGACTATCAGATGGAAACCTATATAATCCCCATGTATTTGGACTTGATGCTCGGGAGCTGTTTTTCCAAGAGGATAGAATTATATTGACAGAGGGACAGGAGGATGTCCTTCTTTATCCTCGCGTTGCGGAGCAGTTAAATCTGTCAATTCCGGGGAACATCTTTGGTTGGGGAGTCGGTGGTGCAAGCAACATTTCACATTTGTGCCAAATCCTGAAAGATCTTGGCTTCATCAAGGTTGCAGCCCTTTTGGATGGTGACAAAGTTTCTCAGGTAGAAACACTTAGAACGAATTTCCCGAAGTTCTTTTTTGACTGCATCCCAGCCAAAGACATTCGTACAAAACCCGCACGAAAGGCCGTAGAGGAAGTCGATGGTCTACTGGATAGCAAATTAGAACTTAGAGCAGACTTCACTGAACCGCTGAAGAATTTGTTCGCTTCACTAGCTTCTCACATGGACTCCTAATCATTCGTTAACGTTATGGATGAGGCTGACCGGCTGCCGGTTTTTTCTGTTGTTGCCGTCGCATCGGGGCCGAAGCGGATATGTTTGGCGGAAAAGCCTGCCAGTTCGTTGCCATACATCGCTCGCGTCAGTCCCCAATCAGCCAACAGCGAAATCACCGTAGCCAGCATTCCCACCACTACAGCTTTTTTTATCAATATACCGAACGGGGCTTTTTCATGTTCGACGATGGCGATGGTTGCGGGCAAATTCTCAAAGTGATAATTGAATATTTTCTTCAGTAAATATGAAAGAAAGCCGAACATCAATTGCACCGTAGCCGCGCCAACGGATGCTGTGGTTAATATCAAAGTCACAGGCGCGGCACAGTGAAAGAGTTGTTAAACGCAAAGGAGAAGTCATGGCAGTGAAACGTATGGACAACGTCGGCATCGTGGTGGAAGACCTGGATGCCGCAATCGAGTTTTTCACCGAACTTGGTCTTGAGCTCGAGGGGCGTGCCCCAGTCGAAGGAGACTGGGCAGATGACGTCACCGGATTGCGCGGCATGCGCGTCGAGATTGCCATGATGCGTACGCCGGACGGTCACAGCCGACTCGAGCTGTCTCATTTCCTCGCCCCGCCCGTGGTCGCTGATCACCGCAACGCCCCGGTGAACGCTCTCGGTTACCTGCGCGTCATGTTCACAGTGGAGGACATTGACGATACGCTCGCTCGCCTAAGCAAACGCGGTGCGAAGCTCGTGGGCAAGGTGAGCCAGTATGAAAACATGTATCGGCTCTGCTACATCCGCGGTCCAGAAGGAATTCTGATCGGGCTGGCGCAACAGCTCGCGCAGCAAACTTCCCGAGAGGATCCCATGGGAAGTGACGATTGAGAACAGGGAAATGGCGTCTAACAGTCGGTGGCAGAGGACGGTCTGCTGCGCAGCCCGCCGTTGAATCGGAGCATTATGCGTCTAAAAGAAGGAGAGAGTCTTGATTGAAGCCCTCATTGGTGTCGCGGTAGGAGTTCTCACGATAGTCTTGGCAAGGGTCATTCGTGGGCAGCATTGGATGTATTCAATAGGTCTGCTTACGTTGCCTAGCTTGTACGCATCCTTTGCTCTACAAGCTGGTGAGCAAGCTGTGGGCGTCAAAGAAATGATCTACGGTGCTCCGTTTATCGTCGCTGGCCTGGTCTTCGCATTTGTGAGCGTCCGTCAGTCAGCGGTTGTGGTCGGTGCATTCTGGATACTTCACGGGTTGTACGACTTGACGCACAATCAGTTCCTTACAAACACAGGTGTTCCTGGTTGGTATCCCATTTTCTGTTTCTCGGTTGATGCTGTTGTCGGAGCATATCTGTTATGGCTGTCGCGCCGTATCTCCAATGCAAATCTTCGCCAAGCGTGAGTTGTGGCTATTCCATTTGAGCCGGTGGCAGAAAACGATTGCGGAATATTGTCGTGATCGTACTCGATACGCGTCGTTATGGGTGAGGCTGACCGGCTGCTGGTTTTTCCGTTGTCGCAGTCGCATCCGGGCCAAAGCGGATGTGTTTGGCGGAAAAGCCCGCCAGTTCGTTGCCGAACATCACTCGCGTCAGACCCCAATCCGCCAGCAGCGAAATCACCGTTGCAAGCATTCCTACCGCGACAGCTTTTTTCAGCAACGCGCCGAATGGGTCTTTTTCGGTTTCAGCTTCAGCAACTGCGACGGTTGCAGGCACGCCGGACAGCAAAATCAGCGTGCAGATTGTCGCGTTCAGAAAAATCACGCCTTCGGTAATCAATCGCTGCGGCGCGAAATTGACGACGGAACGGTCAAAGTTGCCGATCACGATCCACCACAAAAACACCAGATAGAGTAATTGCCCGCGTCCTAACCAGTTCGTCGGAATGAACGCCAGCGGTTGCCGCCGGTGGCGCAGCAACAGCCAGATCACGACCGCCGACAAAACTGCGTAGGCCAGATGAAACCAGGTGAAGGCAGAAAGATGCAGAATGGTTTCGGGGAAAGTTTTGGCTTTTAACCAGGCTTCGGGATTGCGAATCAGGTTCAACCACGTTACTCCCAGCAACACAAAGCAGAGCGCAAAGTCTTCCGTCCACCGGCGTTCGCGCGGTTCGTCGCTGACGCGCGGAGTTCGTGCTGCCAGCAACAGCATCGCGATGGCAACGCCAAGCCCGTTGATGAAGCCATAGGTTTGTTCCAACACGCTGTGCCAGTTGGTTTGCCAGCCGGTTTTGATCCACATCAGTTTGGTCAACTGCCCGGACGCAAAGCCGAATCCGCCGACAAACCCGCAAATCAATGAAGCCAATGTCAGTGCGCGAAGTTTTCGCCATTCAAAATAAACCAGCATTCCGGCGACCATTCCGACGCTCCCCGCCCAGTTGTCGCCGCGCGGCGGAGTCATTCGGATGCCCAAAACCGGAACCAGCAGCACAAACGCCGCAAACCAACCGGCAGCCATACACAACATTAACTTGCTGGCTTCGTCCAGTCGCCGCCGAATGGCTGCCAAAATCAAAATGGTTGCAATCGCCGTCAGCGAAGCCAGCCAGTCGGAATCGTACCAGTACAGCAAACCTTCTTGCCTGAAGTCCGAATTGACAGGTTCCAGCCAGCTTTCAACTTTGCCTTGCGCCATCCATACGGCAAAGACGGCAATCAGCGGCGTGAAAAATTCCGTCAGACGATCACGGCTTAAAACTGCTGGCAGCGCGGTTCCGGCTCCGCCAACCGCTCCCCACAAAAAGCCGATCAAGAACAACGACGCGAATCCATAAAGCTGCGTCGGCGAATGACCGGAGTGCGTGTAGGCGATGACTTGGCCATACGACATGCCGCCGCCGAATGACCAGCCAATCGCGCCGAACATTCCGAAGTACACGATGCGCCGATGCCAGTCCGGGCGATCCACCGCCAGCACAACAGCGATTGCCGCCAAAACGCCGGGAATCATGGCGCCGATTTCGTGGCCGTAATTGCCTCGGATGCCCCAGCCTATGGAAAGTGATAAGGCCGTAAGCAGAATCGTTCGTTTGTCAAAATTGAGTTGCATTTCAATCGAACCAAGAGAATGAGATACATTTTTAGACAGGATTTCCAGGATGCTTCATGATTGACATACGCGTTGTGATTGTCTGGCTAAGGATCATCTTGAAAAATCCTGCTCATTCTGTCTAAACGTTTTCTGTCTTGATTTAGTTACTTAGCAAACCTGAAAGCCAATGCATTACGTTCAGCAGGAACTGCGGATTTTGCGCGGCAATGGGAGCGTTCATTCCCATCGGCGCTTTGTTTGGTCCGGCAAGTTGCGCGGAAAACATCGCTGCTTCACCGAAAACGGCCACGCGGCCTTTGCCCACTTTCACCGTTGCGCCTTGCAACCAGCCTTTAATTGGAACTCTCGCCGTGTCTTTGGTGAAGGCTTCGCCAAAGACTTTGGGTAAAAGAGCCTCTGCATCGTCGCTGAATTTCAGAATTGGGTCGCCCTTATCAATTTGAAACGCCGAGCCGGTAAATGTCGCGACGGAATCAATCTTCTCGGTTTCGGAACGGCCTTTTGTGATTGGGTGAGCCAGCAGCGAACCCTTTTTCAGGTCAAAGG
>CAZXHW010000656.1:0-5003 GCA_964639915.1 uncultured Heliomicrobium sp. | reverse complement strand
AACCAATTGACCTCCGAATAGAGAAAGCCTATATTTCCGCCGCTAGTTGGCTGGTCCTTACACGTCATCCAGCCAAAGGATGGGACCTCACTGGTTAAGTGTTTTATCCTAACGATTACTAGCACGACTTAAAGTCACGTTTCTGACGCGAACTTTCATCGCTTAATTTTCTGCGGCATCCGGATAGTATCCCTCCTACTGTCAGCTTGTCGTTTTCAGAAACCTTTCTGCTCAGAGGAGAACCTATGAAAACTACACACATACCACGCAGGCTAAGACTGTTAGCCTTGTTCCTCGCGCTAGGGATTGCTGGCTGGCAGATGCCAAGCCTTGGCTCAGCGACGTTAGCGGCATCTGGTAAAGCAGTCACAGCAGTTCGTGGAGCGCTGAATTTGTCATCCGCTGCTGCGCCAACTACATCAGCGACAGAAAACACTGTTAACACTGCCAATCTTGCTGCTCAGCAAAACCCTGGCTCTAAAAGGGACACACCCGCGCCAACAAAAGTAAGGAAAAATGCTCCTGGCCAAAATGTTGTGCCAGCGAATGACAATTGCGCAAATGCAATCCCAGTTCTGACTTGCCCCTTCACCGATACTAAAAGCACAACAGACGCAACAGACGAAGCAGGTGAGCCTGCAAGCGCCTGCACATTGCAGACAAATAGCGTCTGGTACACAATTTCGGCAGGTGCAAACGGTTCACTAGTTAATGTCAGCACCTGCGCCAGCAATTTCGACACCGCTATTATGGTTTGGCGGGTAACAAGCGGCGATTGCAATTTTGCCACTTTTGTCCCTGTTGCCTGCAATGACGACTTTTGCGGCGATGGATTACAATCAACCGTAAGTTTTCTAGCTGAAGCCGGTCAAACGTATAAAATTCAAATCGGCGGCTTCGATGGCAGCACCGGCACTCTCATTACCAACATTGATTGCACTGTTATTACTTGTCCTGCTATATCTGTGCATGGAACGCTGGGAAGCAACGATCCGGCCTTCACTGGCCCGCGTGCTTCTGGCCTTCAGACAGGCCGATTGAATCGCAACGGGACCGCCAGCTCCTGCGCTTCTCCCAAAGCTTGCTCCCCATTCGATACGGCTCCCGGACGGGCATATGACGCTTACACTTTCAGAAACGATTCCGGTGTCGCCGCTTGCGTTACGATTAACCTGTCTGAAAACGCGGCAGATACCAATAACCTGCAATCCAATGTCTATCTGGGAAGTTACGATCCAAACAATATCTGCACAAACTATCTCGCCGATCCAGGTTTGAGCACTGGCGTACCCCCGACACCGACAAGCATGTCTGTCGTGATACCTGCTGGAGCGAACTTCGTTGTTGTCGTCCATACAACAAACCCTGGCGAAATCGGCGGTCGTTACACTTTGAATGTAATCGGCAATATTTGCAGTGGTGTGAATTTAGGCCCAGGCACTCCCTTCCCACCCACGTCGGCCGTAAGTGATCAAAAGGCCGGCTCGGTGCTGATTTACAATGTTTACACCTCTGGTGCGACCAGCGGAAACACTCAGAACACTCGCATTAACCTGACCAATGTCAATCCGCAAAGCGGAACATTCGTCCACTTATTCTTTGTGGCGGAAGGCTGTGCAATTGCCGACAGCTATATTTGCCTGACGGCAAATCAGACAGCCAGTTTCCTGGCCTCTGATCTTGACCCAGGTACTACCGGCTACATTGTCGCAGTGGCAGTAAACGACGTTGGATGTCCGGCAGGGTTCAACTATTTGATTGGTGACGAGTACGTGAAGTTCAGTACTGGCCACGAAGCGAATTTGGGTGCTGAAGCCTTCTCACGATTGGCCCCGGTCGCCTGCGATGGCAACTCTGTAACAGCTTCACTGGACTTTAACGGTGTCAACTATAACTACGTTCCACGTACGTTGGCGCTGGATAACATTGGCTCGCGCGCTGATGGCAATGACACGTTGCTGATTCTAAACCGTATCGGCGGCAACTTGGGTATCGGCGCTTCATCGCTGGGCACTCTTTTCGGCACTTTCTATGACGATGCCGAAAATGTGTTAAGTTTCTCGATCACGGGCAACTGTCAGTTACGTAGCTCAATTTCCAACAATTTCCCGCGCATTGCGCCACGGTTTGAGACCTTCGTTCCGGCGGGTCGTACAGGTTGGTTAAAAGTGGCCAGCCAGTCCGACATCGGCATTCTGGGAGCAGCAATCAACTTCAACCCGAATGCGGCAAGCTCGGCAGGAGCATTCAATCAGGGTCACAACCTGCACAAGCTGACCCTATCGTCAGCGGCAAGTTATGTGATCCCCATCTTCCCGCCTAGCTGTTAAGTTAACGGGAACCGTTCAACCCCAAGGCCGTCTGAGGAAACTCGGGCGGCCTTACTTTTTTGCAGCGCCGAAACTTTCATTGCCCGCAAGGCGTTTCCCACGATCAGGAGGATGGAACTACGATCAAGATGGAAACGCGCATCACCGGACCAAAATTCAAACATCGCCTGTTGGCAAATTTCTTCGTGCGTTTTCATATGACGCTGATTTTAGCTGCTGTTTGCCTGTCAGGGCTTTCTGTCAGCAAACTGCTGCTCGCATTTGGCGTTAAATGGATGCTTGCCCGTTATCTGATTGCAGTCTGTGTTGCTTACGCCATCTTCTTTTTGCTGATGCGGCTTTGGCTTTGGTACGTCGGCCTTAGTCCACGCACCAGAACTGCGATGGAGCACTCAAAAAAGCGCGACTCCTATTCGATCAATGATGGCTATTCATTCGACGTCGGCACAGGCAGTGGTGGCGGTAGTAACCCTAACTGGTCAGGATTTGGTGGGGGCAGTTCCGGAGGCGGAGGCGCAAGTGACAGTTGGGGAGAGGCAACAACAAGTTCAAACTGGATGGCGACGCCTGCGAATCCTGCGCCTTCAAGCGGAGGCTTTTTGAATTTCGGATCGTCCTCATCCGTAAGTTCCAGCAGCGGCTCAAAAGGGAGCATTTTTGATTTCGATTTGGGGGATGATGGCTGCCTGGCGCTGATCGTTTTACTTTTACTCGCAGCTTTGATTTTCGGCATTTTTGGCGCGGGAGCTTACCTGATTTACCAGGCGCCTGCGATTTTTACGGAAGTGGCTTTTCAGGCTGCGCTGGCTTCGGGACTAATCAAAGCTTCAAAAAATATAGATGCCCCAAACTGGAGTGGCAGCGTTTTTAAGGCAACCTGCTTACCGTTTTTGATTGTGCTGATTCTGACTGCGGCGTTCAGCGTGGCCGCACACCGTTACTGCCCAACAGCAACAAAAGCTACAGAAGTTTTCAGGGTCTGCAAACGATAATTTATTGATGGGATTGCGAAAATTTTGTGATGGCCGAATTACTGGCTGGAGTTTTGGAATTTGTCGTCATACTTCTCTTTCATTTGGCACGGCAGCTATTCGGCTGGATGTTCAAAGATTTTGGCGATACACGTTGGGGAGCAGCCATTGCCAAGTTCTTTGGATTTGGCCCTTCGCCTGTTTCGGGTGACGATTATTGCTTAACATTCTTTTGTTCTGTCTGTCCTGGAAAATCGAATGGAAAGCGACAAAAGTGGGAATGGTATCTTTACCAATGCTCTGACTGCGGCCATCAGTGGGCAGTTTATTGCCACGATTATCGAATCAGGCTTGATCACAAAAAACGAAACAGATTCATCACTAAAGTTTGGCAAAAACCATGTACCAAGAATTGAAATGATGGTGATTCTGCGGCGGACTTGTTACGATTCGATTTCAAAATCAACTCTATCAATTGAATCTCAACGAGAAGGAGAAGCCTCATTCGCTTTCACACGACTGAGCCAAACCCGATGAAACTATCGCCAACTCGCCTCGCGCTCGCCGTGCTGTTTGTTTTCAGTTTCGTTTTTTGTGCGGGAGCGCAAAACCCGCAGTTGGAGCTGACGGGCCGTGTTACCGATTCTCGCGGCGGTTCGATCAGCAATGCGAAAATCTCTGCTGGAACCAGCACAACGGCGACAGACGACAACGGTCAATTCACATTGAAGCTTTCGCCGGGCGCTTACGAATTGCGCGTGACGGCTTCAGGCTTTGCCGCGCATAAACAACAAATCACAGTCAGTGCTGCGCAAACGTTGAACGTGCAGCTTGAACCGGCCTCGCTGGCGGAAACCGTCATCGTTACACCCGCCAGAACAGAGATTCGATTGAGCGACGCTCCGGCCAGCGTTTCCGTTTTGGACTCCGAAGACTTTAGTAATGCGGCAGCACAATCGGTTGACGATCTGCTCCGACAGGTTCCCGGCTTCAGCATTTTTCGCCGATCAAGTAGCGTTGTCGCAAATCCCACAACACAAGGCGTCAGCCTGCGCGGAGCCGGAGCCACTGGCGCAAGCCGAACATTGGTGATGGCTGACGGCGTGCCGCTCAACGACGCATTCGGAGGCTGGGTGTATTGGGATCGCGTGCCGCGCACAGCAATTGACCGTGTTGAAATCGTTCGCGGCGGTTCATCGGATTTATATGGCTCGGACGCGCTTAGTGGGGTCATCAACCTGCTGACGAAACCGTCAACCCGCGTCATCAACGCCGAAGCCAGTTACGGCACACGCGACACAGCGGATGTTTCTTTCTTCGCTGCCGACAAATGGAAAGGCTTCAATGCGGCGCTTTACGGCGAAGCTTACAAAACTGATGGCTATTTCATCATCGCGCCAAACTTGCGCGGAACGGCGGACGCGCTAGCGGCTTCGAAACATCGCGCGCTGACGCTGCGGCTTGGTTACGACTTTTCGCCGGAAAACTCCTTCTTTGTGCGTGGCTCGCTGTTTGACGAAGACCGGCTGAACGGAACCGTGCTGCAAATCAATGACACGGCTACGGAGTCACTCGCCGTTGGTGGCCACTTCAAAACTGGCGATGGCAGCAACTGGAACCTGACATTGTTTGGCAATCAACAACGGTATCACCAGACTTTCTCGGCGGTTGCAGCAAATCGGAATTCTGAAGCATTGAACCG
>CAZXHW010000655.1:0-5005 GCA_964639915.1 uncultured Heliomicrobium sp. | reverse complement strand
CCGCAAGCGTCAGCAAGGTCAGCACCAAACGCGCTCGGCGGCGGAAGCTGTTGCGAATGGCTAACAACAGTGGGCGTGTCATTCCGCCAACTCCGGCCAAGGCGCGATCCAATCGGCTATTGCCGAACACATTCTGCCCCACGCCAAAATCTGCCAGTGCTTCGCGCACGGAAATGCCACTGCCTTTCCAGACCGGATACGCTGCCGCCAACAAAGGAGCGATGATTCCCGCAACAGCGACCAGCAGATAAACCCACACGGGCACGGCAAAACTGTTGATGTCGAAATTCAAAAAGACGGCCATGTAACGACAAAGCGCGCGGCTACCCAGCATTCCGAGCGGAACGGCGACAACAATGGCGGCAACACCAAGCAGCAGCGCCTGGCTGAAGTAAATGCGCGCGATTTGCCAACGCGTCGCGCCAATGGTTTTCATCACGCCAATCTGCCGAATTTGCGCCGCCATCAACGCCGTCAGCAAATTGACCACGATGATTCCACTTAGCAACAAGGCGAACAACCCGAAGCCCGACATCGCCAGCAGTAGCAAGCGCATTAAATCCGAATGCGGATGTTTGCCAGGCGCGGGAACATCCAGCTTACGAACGGTATGTCCGTGACTTTCAATCCACTGCTGGACTTCTGCCGCTACGCCGCGAATGTGCTCTTCATCGAATTGGTTGCCGGAAACGACAACGTTCAGCCGATCCAGAAACGGCTCTTCGCCAAGTTGGGCCAGTGTCGCCAACGTGATGTAACCGTAAACGATGTTTTCCATTCGCGCCTGCGCTTGGCCGACATCCTTGACCGTGCCGCTGACGCGCAAAGATTGATCCTGCCCGCTTGAAGTCCTGACCGTCACCGTGTCGCCGATTTTGGCCTTGGCCACTTGCAGCGCATCGCGTTCGATCAGGATTTCTCCAGTCCCCGGAGGCCACGCGCCCGATTGTGGCTTCAAGGTGCTGACGCGAATGTCGCCATAATCTTTCACGACAAACAGCGTCAGGCTGCGCCAATTCACCGGGCCGGCTTTGATACGGCCGGTTACGATTCTGCGCGCTTCGACTTCTTTGACGCCTGGATGGGCCGCGATTCCCTTCAGCAAGGCGTCGTCAATTTCATCTGTCGCCACGGTAAAAGACGCTGGATTGGTGTCCAGATAACCTTCGTCCAATTCGCGCGTCAGAATCGCGTAGCTGGAAAGCACAGCGGAAAATGTCGCGATGCCCAAAGCAATGGCCAAGACCACCAACATCGTTCGCGTCCGTTCCAGCCAAAAATCGCGAATCACTTTTTGCCAGCGAATGCTCATTGATGGGCCTCCGATCGAGCCAGCACTGCACCATCAACCAGTTCAACTTTTCGATCAATCAGTCCTGAAATGTCGCGTTCGTGCGTGGCGATCACCACGGTGGTTCCCCGATCTGCCAAGCCACGTAACAAATGAAGCACGGTACCGGAAGTTTCCGAATCCAGGTTTCCCGTCGGCTCATCGGCAATCAGGATGGGCGGATCGTTCGCCAAAGCGCGAGCAATCGCAGCGCGTTGCTGCTGGCCGCCGGATAAAGTCGAAGGCAACTTGTCCGCCTGATCGGCAATGCCCATTTGTTCAAGCAAACTGAGCGCGTGGGATCGTCGCTGTTTGACGGGCCGCACGTTGCAAAAATCCATCGGCAGCATGACGTTTTCCGCGATGGTCAACGTCGGCAAAAGTTGAAAGAACTGAAACACCACGCCGACAGTTTTGCCTCGCCATTGCGCCAGCGATTTTTCAGGCACTTGGTGAACTGCCGCGCCAGCCACAAACACTTCGCCCTGACTGGGACGATCCAGACCGCCGATCAAATTCAACAGCGTCGATTTGCCGCTGCCCGATTTCCCGACCAACGCAACGAACTCGCCGGAAGCAATTTCCAGATCAACGCTGCGCAACGCTGGAAAGCTGCCCGCTGGTGTGGAATAACTCTTTTCAACATTGTGTAATGCGATTAGCGGCTGGGGTTCAGTAACTTTGTGGTCATTTGTCCTGGGACTATGATTTTGCATTCTTTTCCTCTGAAGAAATTTGGTTTCTCGCTTTCGCCTGTTCGTAATTTTGATGCGGGAAGCAAAGTAGGGCTGGAACCCGAAGCCGTCAATTCGCGTTCAGAGAAATCGAACAAAGGGTGGGGATATGTCCGAAAAATTGCCTGAGTCCAAACGAAAACCTGACCAGCGCAGCAAACGAACGCGGGATGCGCTCGGCGATGCGTTGATCACCTTGATGCACGAAAAGCCGTTCGACACCATAACGGTGCAGGATGTTCTGGACCTTGCCGAAGTCAGCCGCTCGACGTTTTACGCGCACTTTCGTGACAAGGATGACCTCTTCCTCAGCGATGCGGATGATTTCTTCCAGCACATGGCGAATTTGCTAACGACTTGTGGCGAGGTGTCGAGACGTGTGGCTCCGGTGCGGGAAATGTTCGAGCACGTGAGCAGCCTGGGAGCGTTTTATGACGCGATGGTTGCTTCCGGCAACTTTCAGGAAGCGATGGAAATTGCCCATGAACATTTCGCACGCGGAATTGAACAGCGGCTGGCCAAACTATCGCCTGTATATGCCCAGGCTTCTCCCGGCAGAACCGCGCTGGCGCACGGCTTTGCCGGGGCAATGCTTTCGATGATGTCCTGGTGGCTGAGCCATAACCAACCCTCTTCTCCGGCAGAGATGGACGAAACTTTCCATAAAATGGTTTGGGCTGGCGTCGCCGAATAGCGATCTGGGTTTGTTTTCCTTTTTATCGCGGCAGCAATTTGTCCAAAGATTTCAGCAAATCGCTTCCGCGCAAATCGGGTTGGTCTTTTTTGGTTTGGTTCAGCGAGATGATTTTGCCATCCGGGTCCAGCAGCAGCGTTGTCGGGTAAGAATGAATGCGGAAGCTGCGAATCACATCGCGAATGCTTTCGCGTGTGGCTTGCGTCCAGGTCAGCCCATTTTTCTCCAGCCAGTTTCTTACGTCCGGAAGGATTTCCACTTCGTCCGTATTCATTCCCAAAATCTCCAACCCGCGTGGCTGAAAGCGCTTGTAGGCGGCTTTCAAATACGGCATTTCGCGCCGGCAAGGGCCGCACCAGGTTCCCCAAAAATCAATCAGCAGGTATTTGCCGCGAAACTCAGACACTTTGCGCTTTTTGCCTTTGAAATCTGTAAACGCAAAATCCGGGACTTCGCCGCCCATGCGCAGTTCCACGCGTTTGTAATCCGAAGCCGGATGCGCGCGCAGCAGGATTTGGTTCTTTTCCAGATCAGCTTTTTTCGTCGAAACATAAATTTCGCCGACGCGAAAGATGATGGTTTCTTCGCGAGCGTCGGCGGCTTCAGGCGAAAACCGGTCAAGGTCAATTTTGCCGTCGCCATCGCCGTCAACTCCAAGCTTGCCTAAAGTCGGTGAAAGCTTTTTGCTTTTCGGGCTGAAGGCATATTGCACCAGTGTCTTTTTGCCCTGAATGTCCACGAAACCACGCGCAAACACTTCGGTGGTTTGTAACACCAAGCGTTCACCTTCCTGCATTTCGTCGGTTTTGATGCGGCGGAAGTACTGCAACAGAACCGGCATCGTGGCGAAAGACGATCCTTTTAATTCAACGTTGGCCGTTGCCTGCAAAATATAAGGGTTCTCATCTTCGCCCTGCTTCAATTCATAGCGTTCGTTTTTTGCGATTGCGCCGTCCAGGTTTCCATCAACATAAATGTACGGAGTTTCTTCGCCGGGTTCGACCAGAATTGCCCACATGGCTTGTTTCTCGGTTGGCGGATGGATCAATCGGGCCGCTGTCACTTTTGCGCCTCGTTCAACGGCTTGCGGCAATTGAAGCGAAGAAGCATCAAACGGTTTGAAGATGACGTGTTCGAAATCGTCATCGTTCGGAGCAAGCTGAGGCTCAAACTTGCCGGTGAATTCATTGTCGGCGGCACTGGCTGCCAGGAATGGAATTGCAATCGAAACAATGAATAGCGTTACCGTTAGTCTCAAAACACAGGGAACACGTCCCAACTGAAGCTGAAGTTTCATGAAGCTGTCTCCATTTTTGGAATGTTGGAATGCTGTTTTGGGTTTGCTGAAGAGTTGGAATTCAGCGGCACACGGTGGGTATGGTATGCACGCAATCGTTTTCTGTCAAAAATTTACTGCAAGAGCAAAAAATGACTTTACTCAACGAGCATTAGAGAGCCGCACTCCAACCATTCAGAAAGAATCTCTTGCGGTAACTTGGTGTTGGGTTTAGCTTTGTGTCGGCCTAACAAGCTGCGAATTTCTACAGATCGTTTGGTGTCGTATAGAACCAGGTAAGCGGCTTTGTCCAGGTCTGTCATGGAAATGCCGGTCGCACTGGGGCTGAACAGAAAATATACTTTTTGCTGAGCGTCAACTTCGGGCAGGCCGATCAGCTTTGGCGCATCGTCGCACAAAGCCATCGCTGGCATCAGGCTGAGTTCAAACAAGTAGCGTTCTACGTGCTGAATGGTTTTGATCACGTTGCCTTGAAAACTGGCGACATCGTGGCCAGGCGCAAGCCGCAAGCGGGCGCGGTCGTTGATTGTCGCAGGCACAGCTTCGGCTTGATACCTCCCTTCTCGCGCCAACGACCTTCGGCAACCGGCCATCACGCTTTCCAACCGAACAACATCAGGAATTTGCGGAGCCTGCCAAGCGCTGCGCTGGCAACCATCCAGCAGAAACTCCGCAAATCCTCTGCCCAGTGAACCTCGATCCTGAATTGCTGAATGAAAGAACCGGCTGGAAAAAAAGGCTTCCAGCGAAGCCAGCGAGCGCGTTTCGGCAAGAATGATGGTCGTTGAAATTTTGAACTCTTCGGCCAGCGTTCTGAGCGTTCGCCGTTTGCGAAGCGCATCGTGCCGCCAGGCTCTGCGATCAACGCCAATCAATTGATCACGCTCAAGAGGCGTCAGGCCCAATCCATCCAGCGTTTGATCCGCGTTTGTATACACAGAGCCCGCAAA
>CAZXHW010000654.1:0-5008 GCA_964639915.1 uncultured Heliomicrobium sp. | reverse complement strand
CCCGCGCATTTTCATTACGACATTCGGTTTTTGTTTGCAGCGGATCGAACCGTTCCACTGGTTGTCAGCAGCGAATCAAAAGACCTGGCCTGGGTTGAAATGGAGAAAATCGCCCAACTAACATCCGAAGAATCTGTCTTGCGAATGGTTCGCAAAACGATTGATCATCACCGCAACCGATAAGGGAACAAGATTGTTCAGGCACTTCTATGACCGGCTTGCTTTGTTCAATCAACTCTCTACAATCCAAGCCTCGCACGTTACTCCAAAACTAACTACTGAAATTTTCACAGCATGACTTTTGAAACTTGGTTCCAATCCATTCACGCGGACATTCCTGTCCAATCCGCAAACGCAGTTTTGAAGCTCACCGAAGAAGGCGGGACGATTCCGTTCATCGCCCGCTATCGCAAGGAGCAAACCGGCAATCTGGATGAAGTTGCCATCGCCAATGTCATCAACGGGAAAGAGCGATGGGACGAAATCATCAAACGGCAAGCCTTCATCGTTGAAGAGATCGAACGGCAAGGCAAACTGACCGAAGAACTGAAAGACAAGATTCTGACGGCATTCAATCTGGACACGCTGGAAGACATTTACCTGCCGTACAAACAAAAGCGCAAAACTAAAGCGACCATCGCCAAAGAAGCAGGTTTGGAACCGTTGGCGAACTGGATTTGGGATGTTGCCCATGCACTGGCGACGCCGGAAGCGGGGCAAACGCTCGACTTATTCGCACTGGCGTTTTACAACGCCGAAAAGAACATCAGCGACGCCGCAACAGCCATCATCGGCGCGCAGGATATTTTGACTGAACGTCTGGCTGAAACCATTGAACTGCGCGAACACACGCGCAAAACGGTCTTTGAACGCGGCGTTGGCAAAACTGTCAAAGCTGAAAAAGCCAAACCTGCCAGCAAATTTGAACGCTATTTCGATTACTTCGAACCGATTCAGTCGTTGCTAAAGCCCGAAGCTTCGCATCGGTACCTGGCAATGCGGCGCGGTTGGATGGAAGAAGAACTGACTTTGACCATCGGTGCTGGGCCGGAAGACCCGGATTTCGATTTGATCTTGCAGGGAGCTTTTGACGCAGAAGCCTGTCCGGCAACTGTGGAGTGCGAACAGCCAATCAAGGACGTCTTGCAGAAAGCTTCGCGCATGGCGCTGAAGGCTTATGTGTTGCCGAGCATCGAAACCGAAGTCCATCGCTCGTTGAAAGACATAGCTGACGAAGCCGCCATCAAGGTCTTTGCCGAAAACGTCCGCAAGCTCTTGCTGGCAGCGCCATTTGGAGCGAAAGCCGTGCTCGGCGTTGATCCTGGAATTCGCACCGGCTGCAAGTTGGCCGTGGTGGACGATTCTGGAAAGTACGTCGCCAGCGATGTCATTCACCTGCAAAGCCCAAGCGAACAGGAGCGCGCGAAAAAACTGCTGGCGAATGTCGTCACCACCGCCAACATTCGAGCTATCGCTGTCGGTAACGGAACCGCCGGGCGCGAAACCGAAACCTTTGTCCGCGACGCATTGAAAGAAGCGGGGTTGACGGTTCCGGTCGTGATGGTCAACGAATCCGGGGCCAGCATCTATTCCGCCAGTGATGTTGCCCGCGAAGAATTTCCGGACCTGGATCTGACAATCCGTGGTGCGATTTCCATCGCCCGCCGGTTGCAAGACCCGCTGGCCGAACTCGTGAAAGTTGATCCGAAGAGCATCGGAGTCGGCCAGTATCAGCACGATGTGAATCAACCCGCGCTAAAAAAATCTCTGGATTTGGTGGTGGATGTTTGCGTGAACTCCGTTGGGGTAAATTTGAACACCGCTTCGTCGCATTTGCTGGCGCGCGTTTCCGGCATTGGACCTTCGATGGCCAAGAAGATTGTCGAACATCGCGGAACCAAAGGGCTGTTTGAATCGCGGCAACAATTGCTGGACATTCCTCGCTTCAGTGCCAAAGTGTTTGAACAGGCCGCAGGCTTCCTGAGAATTCCGAACAGCCAGCATCCGCTGGATAACACTGGCGTTCACCCTGAACGCTACGATTCTCTTGAACGGCTGGCTGCGCGGCTGGGCAAAGGCGTTGGTGAGCTGACCGGCAGCGGTGTCGAACTGGTCAAACAAGCCGCAGATTTGAAAACTGAAGTTGGAGATTTCACCTTCACGGACATCATCAACGAACTGGCCAAGCCTGGTCGCGATCCGCGCGAAGAGTTTTCCGCCTTCGCGTTCCGGGAAGACATTCACGAAGTCAAAGATTTGGTGCCAGGCATGAGTTGCCCCGGCATCGTCACCAACGTCACGAACTTTGGGGCATTCGTAGACATCGGCGTGCATCAGGACGGCCTGGTTCATATCTCCCAGCTCAGTAACAAGTTCGTCAAAGATCCGCGCGAAATCGTCAATCCCGGCGACCGTGTCACGGTTCGCGTTCTGGAAGTGAACCTGGAAAAGCAACAGATTGCTTTGACGATGAAAAGTGATGCGGAAACTTCACGCCAAATGCCGCGCGACCGCCAAGCAGAGCCTCGCGAGCGAAGCCAAGATCGTCGTCCTAATCCCAATCGGGATCGCCGTGATAATCGGCAAGACAACCGCCAGGACAATCGGCAAGACCGCAAGCCGCAAAAGCCAGGTTTCAACAATCCTTTCGCAGAGCAATTGGCGAAATTCAAAAAGTAAAGGTAGTTGCAATCCGCTCCCCGATTGGTAGGGCGATGAGATCAAGATAGGGAGTTTGATTTGAATTATGGGACAGGTCGAGAAGCTGTCCCACCCTGCACGGATTTGAGCAATGCCCAAAGGACAAATCACTCGACGCGATATGTTACGAAACAGCGCGACGGCTGCGGCTGGCGCGCTGTTTTGTTTTTCTGACTTGGAAGTATTTGCAGAAGGCGGTTTGCCACAAGACGTTGCCGCGCAAGCGCCGCGCGAATACCGCTACGGTCACATGCTGCAAGAGTATTATGTCGCTCGCAGCCGCGAGATGATGGCCAAGCGTGCAAAGTTCCGCGCTGCGATCAAAACTCCGGCGCAAGTGATGAAGTTGCGCGATGAGGTTCGCCAGAAACTCCGCGCCTGTTTTGGCCCTTTGCCAGAACGCACACCGCTCAATGCGCGCATCACCGGTAAAGTCGAACGCGATACTTACGCCATCGAAAAGCTGATTTACGAAAGTCGCCCGAATTTTCCTGTCACTGCTAACCTGTACGTTCCGAAAAACAAAACCGGAAAACTTCCTGGCGTGTTGGCTCCGTGTGGGCATACGCGCAACGGCAAAGCCGAACCGAAGTATCAGGAATACGCGCGCAATCTGGCTCGGCAAGGTTACGTGGTGCTGATGTACGATCCGCCCGCGCAAGGCGAACGGTTTGAGTATGCGGATAAACCCGGCGAACCAACGGTTCAGTGGGGCGTGGTGTCGCATATCGTCGCTGGAAATCAGATGACGCTGCTCGGTAAAAACTTCGCGCTATGGGAAGCCTGGGATGGCATTCGCGGTCTGGATTATTTGCTGTCACGCTCCGACGTTGATCCGAAGCGCATTGGGCTAACGGGAAATTCCGGCGGAGGCACACAAACAACCTGGCTGAACGTGCTGGATGATCGCTTTACGATGGTTGCGCCGAACTGTTTTGCGACTCGTTATCTGAACAATCTGGAAAACGAAGAAGCGCAGGACATCGAACAAATCATTCCCGGAATGTTGGCCGCCGGATGCGATATGGCTGATTTTTACATCGCCCAGTTGCCGCGCCCTGTGCATTTTGGCGGAGAGCAAAACGACTTTTTCGACGTGCGCGGCGTGCGAGCGGTTTACGAAGAAGTGAAGCGACTTTACAGCATTGTCGGCAAAAGCGATGACGTAGAGATGCACATTGGCCCGGAAACTCACGGCTACAACAAAGGCGCGCGCGAAGCGATGTACAAATTTTTCAATCGCCATGCTGGCGTGACTGTCTCGACGGTTGAGCCGAATGTACCGCCGGAAAAAGACGAAATCTTGCAGGTCACCGAAACCGGGCAGATCGCCGCGCTTGGCGTAAGACGAACTTTCGATTTTACCAGCGAAGAAGCTCAGCAACTTGCCGCGAAACGGCAACGGCATTCAGACAAACCTTTGGCAGGAAAACCACTTACTGCTGAATTGGCGAAGCTACTGGCTTTGCCTGCGCGAACTTCGCCGCCGAATTACCGCATTGTTCGCGACCGGCGAATCAGCCCAGAGCACCGCGAATACGGTTACTTGATCGAAACAGAACAGTTTAACGGGGCGAACGTGTTTGCGATGCTGCACGTGATTCCGAAGCCGGGCCCGCAATATTTTTTTCCGAACAACAAAACTGCGACGCTATACGTGCCGCATTTGTCTTCGCTGGAAGACATCGTTGCGGGAAAGGTGCTGACCGTAGCCGATGGCGAACCATTGCTGGCGCTGGATGTGCGTGGCATTGGCGAAATGACCGCGCGGTTGCACAAAGAAACCAGCGACGATTTCTTTTCGCCGTACGGAACCGATTACTTTTATTCGACTCTGGCGATGATGTGGAACGAATCGCACTGTGGTCGCCGAGTTCACGATCTGCTTGCGACGCTGGATTTATTTGCGGCCAATGGCTGTCAGGAAATGCATCTGATCGGACGCGGCATCGGATCTGTAATTGCAACTTTCGCTGCCGTCCTACATCCGCTGGTCAAACAAGTGACGCTTCACAACACCTTGCTGTCGTATCACGAACTCACTCAGGACGACCGTTATCAATGGCCGCTTTCGACAATGCCGTATGGAGTTTTGCAGCGACTGGATTTGCCGGATTGTCTGCGCGAACTGGCAAGGACAAAACGGTTGACCGTTGTTGATCCCTGGAATGCGCGCATGCAGCCGTGGAAACGTGAACAGCTTCCAGTTCATGTGCAGGCCTTGGGTTTGGAAAAAATTGAAGTTCGCGTCGGTAATGAGCGCGTGAAGACGTGAAAAGATTGTGCCTAAAAATTACCGGGCGCGAAA
>CAZXHW010000653.1:0-5029 GCA_964639915.1 uncultured Heliomicrobium sp. | reverse complement strand
GGTTGTCCGTAAACGCCCACAATTCTTTCATCAATCGGTAATCGAGTTCCTTGGCCCATTTGCGGCGCAGGAATTCTTTGATCGCCTCGCGTCCGGTAATGAAATCAGCCCGGTTGCGCCATTGGGAATTGGGCGTATACGCCAGTGCGACGCGTTCGGGGTCGCGTGAATTCCAGGCATCTTCGGCGGCCTGGACCTTGGCTCTCGCGGTTTCGGCGGTAAATGGTGGTTTGATGATTGGGGTTGGCATCGCTTATTGCTCCTTACGATTGTTTGAGGCGTTCGACCTCGGCTTCCAGTTTGGCAATATGTTCGTACAGCGGCGCGTTCAGTTCGCGCACTTCTTCGATGGTGTACCGCGGCGTGATGTGTTGCGGGCAATTCCAGTCGAAAGCCTCGACGTGCAGGATCATGGCTCGTTCAACTTGCGCGTTGTAGCTGGTGTCTTGCAGTTGCGCGATCATCTCCGGCGCGTCTTTGGCTTCAACCACTTCGATGCGAGCGTAAATCTTCAATCGCTGCCGATTCGCATAATCCATCAGGATCAATGCGGCTTTGTCATTGCGCGATAGATTGCCAACGCTGATATATTGCATGTTGCCGCGAAAGTCGGCATAAGCCAGCGTTTTTGCATCCAGCACTTTCAAAAAACCCTTCGGCCCGCCGCGAAATTGAACATAAGGAAAACCGGTTTCTCCGGCAGTCGCCAGATAAAAGCCATCGCGCTCGCCGATGAATTCGGCCTCGTTTTCACTGATCTCGGTCCCTCGCGCCTGCGCTTCAATTCGCGCATAGGAACGGCGCGAACCGTATTTTTCCTGCTGCGCTTTGACGCTTTCGGTAAATGCAATCTCCGCAAAATTCCGCGCCATTGTTTCCTCTCTTTCTCTTTCGGGTGTGAAAGGATTTGCCACAGAGGCACGGAGACACAGAGCAAAACGCTGCTTTTCTTTCTCTGCGTTCCCTGCGGCTCTGTGGCATAACTGGCTTAGCTTGCTTTCCCGACTGCCAATGCGACTTTCGGAAAGTCCACGACGGTTTGTGCGACGTGGTTGAAGTAGTTAGTCAGGATGTTCAGCGCGACGTTAGCGACGATTTCGGTAATTTCACCATCGCCAAAACCAACGGCACGCACGGTTCGCACATCGGCGTCGTCAACCTCGCCGCGTTTAACCACAATTTGGTGCGCAAACATCAGCGCGGCATTGGTCTTCGCATCGTCTGAACTCGCTCTGCGGCTGGAAACAATTTCGTTTTCGTTCAGCCCGACCATCTTACCGATGGCGGTGTGCGCCGACAGGCAATATTCGCAACTGTTGGCATCGGCCACGGCCAGCGCAATTTGCTCGCGCAACTTCGCACTGAGCAGTCCACCGCTGAGCGCACCACTGAAGTTCAAATAACCTTCGAGCGCCGCCGGAGAGTTGGCAAAAGTTCGCATCAGGTTCGGCACCATTCCGATTTTGGTCTTTACTCCATCAAGCAATTCTTTCGTTTTCCCGGTTGCTTCCTTGGGATCAATCGCGTTCAGTCTTGGCATAATCATTTTCTCCTTCGTTGTTTAGGTCTCTTGTTTCAGCCGCCTCTTGGAATCAGGACGTTTTCCTTTCCTTGAGCTTTGCTGTCGAGCTGTCTTAGTGCAGTCGTCGTGCCGAAGCACGAAATCAGCGAATTGTGTTGAAAACAAAAGACTTCACTCAAATCACAGACTTATGAGTGGCAACGAGTTTTCGTTATTTACTGGAATGCCGGGACACCAGCACGAAAGTTCGTGTATGTTGCAGACTATGAAACTCGAAAGCTTGCAGGCGTTGGCATTGGAAATTGTGCAAGAACGTTCGGTCGAAGAAGCTCTGAAAAAGATCGTCACCGGACTAGCCGCGCAGCCGGGCGTGGCCTTGACGCGCATCTGGCTGAAAGGGCCGGGTGACATCTGCCAGAAATGTCCGATGCGATTGAAATGCCCTGACCAGACGGAATGCCTGCACCTGATGGCGAGTGACGGCAATCCTTCAAAACCTGGCGTTGAAGACTGGTCGCGGCTCAACGGCGATTTCCGCCGGTTTCCACTGGGCGCGCTGAAGATCGGAACGATTGGCGCAACCGGCACTCCGATCTTTCTTCCTGACACCACGCAAAACCTGGAATGGATTGCGCGCCCGCACTGGACTGAGCGCGAAGGCATTCGGACCTTTGCCGGTCAGCCGCTGATGTATCGCAATGAAGTGATGGGAGTGCTGGCCATCTTCAGCCGTGTGGGGCTGGATAAAAACGAATTCGACTGGTTGCGAATGTTCGCCGATCATGCGGCGGTCGCCATCGCCAACAGCCGTGCCTTTGCTGAAATCGAGAAACTGCGCGAACAACTTCGCTTGGAGAATGACTACTTGCGCGAAGAAGTCCGGCAGGAGCTTTCTTTCGGTGACATTGTTGGCAATAGTCCTGTGCTGACGAAGTTGCTGGATCAGATCACACTGGTTGCGCCCACCGAAGCCAACGTCATGATCCTGGGCGAATCTGGAACCGGCAAAGAATTAATCGCCCGCGCCATTCACGAACGCAGCCAGCGCGCGGGCAAACCTCTGGTCAAGGTTAATTGCGCTTCGATTCCGCGCGATCTGTTTGAAAGCGAATTCTTTGGCCATGTGCGCGGCGCGTTCACGGGCGCGGTGCGCGATCGGGCTGGTCGCTTTCAACTGGCCGACGAAGGCACCTTGTTTCTGGATGAAATTGGAGAAATTCCGCTGGAATTGCAGAGCAAGCTGCTGCGCGTTCTGCAGGAGGGCACGTTTGAACGCGTTGGCGAAGAACGCACGCGCCGCGTCAACGTCCGCATCATCACCGCAACCAATCGCGATTTGCGACGCGAGGTGGAACTTGGAAACTTCCGCCAGGATCTGTATTTCCGCTTAAGCGTTTTTCCAATGGAGGTGCCGCCGTTGAAAGACCGCAAGGAAGATATTCCCCTGTTGGTCCGCCACTTTGTCAATTGTGCGCGGCACAAGGCACGCAGCGGCGATCTGCAATTTACTGATCAGCATATGGCGCGCCTGCAAAATTACGCTTGGCCCGGCAATGTCCGCGAATTACAGAACGTGGTCGAGCGGGCAATGATTCTTTCCAACAGCGGAACTCAAGCCTTGAATCTAGACCTGATCCTACCCGCTGCCGACACTGTTCCGTCAGTGCAACCCGAAGCGCAATCATCAAATTCAGCCAAAGGATTTATTCCTCAAGCCGAATGGGACAACCGGGAGCGCGAAAACCTGATGGCTGCGCTGGAAGCCGCCAATTGGAAGATTTACGGCACAGGAGGCGCGGCTGAATTGCTCGGCATCAAAGCGACAACGCTCGCTTCGCGACTGCAAGCAATGGGCATCAAAAAAACCAGGGGATAAAAACCCGGCGGGCTTTCCACTTGCACCTGCATTTCTGCCCTTTCGCCAAATCCTGAGACGCTTCGGCCCAGGCACTTCCCGCTGAAGTCCTGCCTTCACCTAACCTGGAAATCATCACGGCTGCTGAGAATTTTCTACCGACCTGCCGGGATTGATGCTGTGAAACGGAAAAGTTCTTACTGTCAGTTGTTCTCGAGCCAATTGTCACAAGGTTATCATTCGGGAATGACGATTGGCGGCGAGACCAACACCTAGCTGAGTAAATACGGTGCCTACAATGAATCATTCCGACCTGATCGAAGCCATCGGCGCGCAGTATGAATCAACGAAGGACCTTCCGATTCCGGAGGGCGAAAGGGAATATGGGCCGTTCGATGTGATTTTTGAAGCGACAGGCTATTCGCCGGTGGTCTATGACAGCTTGACGGCGTGCTGGTGTTTCGAGCGTAACCGGCGGTGACCGCCGTGTTGAGGTTCCGGCCGACAAGATCAACCTGGAGTTTGTACTCGGCAACAAGGTCATGGCCGGCACAGTCAACGCCAACCGCGAATATTTCGAGATGGGCGTGCGGGATATGGCGCAGGCTGAAGCCGACTATGCTGGCTGGCTCAGCCGCTTGCTGACTCACCCGGTCAAAGGGCTGGAGAATTACCGAGAGCTGCTCGACAAACTAACGACGGCCAAAGGCGCAATCAAAGCCTTCTGCGAAGTCGCAGACTTATAGACTCACATAGTTACCTCGGCAGATGTTGTTTCCATACTCGTCGCGAAAGAGGCCGCAGGCAGGCAGGTATTACACTATCAGCGCGGCCTCTCTCCTTAAACCTGGCACAGTAGCCGAATTGACCAATCGGCGCGGAGTCTCCCCCGGCGTCGGATAGTTATCGGGAGAATGCACTCAGCCTTTCGACTCTAAGAATTCAGCGATATTTCCTGTTGATTGCTCGCGGGAATATTCCACGATGGGTCTGGCATTCATGCTGAAAGACGACAAAGGATGAAGCGTATGAAATTGATCAATTTTGCTGAAAAGTCCTGTGAAAGATACCGAAAATATCTGGATGCATATCTGAATAATGAACTAACGGTAGAGACCAGTTTGGAAGTGCTCAGCCACCTGGAACGCTGTTTGCACTGTACTGATGAATTGGAAGCAAAACAAAGTGTGAAGGACGCACTGAGATTCGCCGTGAATCGGGACGATCCCGCACCCGCGGAATTGCGGCGGAAGATTCTGGCGCAACTCAATCCGCAACCCAGCAGATCGGGATGGAATCATTGGTGGTTGGCGGCCGCGGCAATGGTTGTCCTATCCATTGGGGGCTTTGGCACGTGGCGTTGGTTGAATGTCCGGCTTGCTTCTGAAACTTCTTTTCAAGTCCGGGGACAGGCTACGAGTAATGGGCTGATCTCAGCTAACAATGTGGAAGTGTTCAACACCGGAATGGGCGACCATATTCATTGCGCGCTTCATCGTGATTTCTCGTCCGGCCCGCGAAGCCTCGAGCGAATGTCGCACGATATGGGGCCTGACTACGTCGGCCTAGTATCGTTGGTGAAAGAGCGTGTGCCACAGGATTACACAGTAATGGTCGGTCACCGATGCGATTACAAAGGCCGAAACTTTGTT
>CAZXHW010000652.1:0-5053 GCA_964639915.1 uncultured Heliomicrobium sp. | reverse complement strand
AAATGCAGGCGTAATTTAGCACAACGTTTTGACACATACAGCCGCAGTAGGTGTCAGGAAAAACTATCAGGTGTCAGGAAGGTTTTAGGTGTCCGGTGACTGGTTGTAGGTTTTAGCCCGGTTTTGCGCCAGGCATATTACTTGCTGATTCGGGCTGTGTTTGGGAATTCTTTGCTGACTGTGTTTCGTGTGACAGAATCTGCGCCCAATGAGTTCACCCATCGCTGTTGAATCTGAAAAGCCCATTTGGAAATCGAAACTGGCAATCTTGCTGTTGCTGGTTGCGATGACTTCTGTCGCCGTGCTGCCGTTCTTTGTCATTGGCGAAGATCAAAAAGTCGGTTGCTGTGGCGGCGAAATGCCCGTCACGCACGATTCCTGGATGCACTACAACCAGATGAACGCGTTCTGGCGCAGTTTGCAGTTTGGCATTATCTATCCGCGTTGGGATGAACACACGCATGGATACGGTGCCCCGACAACCAGCTTTTATCCGCCCGGCGTGTATTACCTGACCTCGGTAGTCCACGTTTTTACCGAAGACTGGCTGAAAACGTGGGCGGGGTTTTACTGGTTGACGATGCTCGCTTCGGCGGCAGCGATATTTATCTATGCCCGGCAATCGCTGTCGCGCGGAGCTTCGGTGATGGCAGCGGCGATTTATGTTTTCGCGCCGTACCACTTGCTGAACCAATACCAGCGTGGAGCGATTTCGGAATTCACCAGCTTCATTTGGATTCCGCTGTGTTTGCTGTTTGCTGAACGATTGGTAGAAGGGAAAGCGCCTCACCGTAAAGGCACAGAGAACGCTGAAGCCGCGCAAAGCAAAAGTTCTCTTTGGCTGAATTTTGCCGGATTGGCAGCCAGCTTCGGGGCTTTTCTGTGGACACATCCGCCAACGGCATATCAATTTCTACTAGTCTTTGGTACGTGTCTGGCAGCTTCAGCAATCAGAGCAGGGAAGTGGCGCGAACTGAGTTTCATCGCTGCTGCGCTGATCTTTGGTTCGATGCTGGCGGCAGCTTATTTTTACCCTGCGATTGTCGAACAGCGACTGGTCAACGGTGATGACGTTGAACGCGTTTGGCCGTATCACGCCAGCTATGTGTTCGATTATTCACAGAAAGTTTATGACCGCATCGGCAATCCATTTTTCGTCAGGCTGGACCGAATCTGGGCTTTCAACCTGACAGCGATTCTGGTTTGCACAATTGTCGCGTTGAGTTTCAAGCAACGACGCGCTCGGCTCTGGCTGTGGATTGCCGCCGGATTGCTGGCCAGCTTTTTGATGACAACCTATTCCGCACCGATTGGCCGATGGATTCCGAAGATTGAAATCGGCGTGTATTCGTGGCGAATGCTCACGCTGACCAGTTTTGCGCTCGCGATGTTGGTTGGTGGTATCGCGGATTGCGGACTGCGGATTGTGGATTGGCGTCGAGCATCCACGCTGCTGGTCTTAGCGGGCACGCTGGGAATGAGCGGGTATTACGTTGCCTGGCCCATGTGGCGCGCTCAATCCTTCGAGCCGAATTTGCTGCATTACAATTACGCCACTTTGCCGCGCGGAGCATCGCGGGAAAATCCGCCGATGGAGCCTGTGCAGCTTGTTGCTGGAAAAGGCTGGATCAAAGATGAATGGTGGACGCCTGAATTTCGCCAGCTTCGCGTCAGCCTGACTGATGCTGATCAATTGCAATTTCGCACACGGAACTTCGCCGGATGGACGGCAACGGTGGATGGGCAGACCGTTCCGATCCGCGAAGGCACTGTCAAAAACATTCTCCTTGATGTGCCAGCGGGCGAACATCGGATTGTGTTGGAATTTCGCTCCACGCCAATTCGCCGCTTCGGCAATTGGACAACCATCTTTTCATTCGCACTTTTACTTTCGATCATCGTCTTCAAACGGAGGAACCCATGAGCCAGGCAATCTCTAACCCCGCCAAAACTGAAACCGGAAACTCGTCATCCCTCACTTTGCTGGATGCCGCTATTGTCGGCGGCTTGCTGCTGTGGGGATCAATCTTTCTGTTGCGGATGGCTTACTTGCGAATCTGGTACAGCACGCCAATCTGCATCGCCTGGCTGAGCGCGATTTATCTTTACGTCAAACAGCGGTTCGACGTGAAGATTCCGATTACTTTGTTTGCGTTGGTTTATGCGTCGGTGGCGCTGGATGGACTGGGGAATCTGTTCGACTGGTACAGCACCAAATACAAATATGTTCAGTACGACGAATTCACGCATACGGCGATTCCGGCGCTGACGGCTCCAGTGATTGTCTGGCTGCTCAACGAAGGGTTAAAGCGGTTCGGATATCCGCTGCCGCTCTGGGTCGTGACGTTTTTCGCCATCACGACAATGTTTACGATTTCAGGCTTTTACGAAGTCATAGAGCTGTGGGATGACAAATATTTCTGGCCTCAACCGGGCATGCGAATTCACGGTTCGTACGATACCGCCAACGATCTTCAATGCGATCTGATTGGAATGGTGATCGGAGGAATTGCCGCGTTTGTTTTTTTGCGGCGGCAAGAAAGACTTGCTTCAGACCTTGACCGTTGAAGGCATTTGCAGATATACCGGCTCCGCTACGTCAAACTGTAGCTCTTCAGTCAGTCTTGCTTCCAGTGATTTTTCGGTTTGCCAGCCGGTTTAGCCATGTGTTGTCCGACGTTAGGGAATCAAGAACAATTGGCTCCTGCCGCAAACTGTAATTCATCGGCTGATAGGCGAGGTGTAGGAACAGGTTTGAGAACGGAATCAGGAGCGATGATCTATGAGCCTTCTACGCGACAAAATTCTGGCCAGAATGTATCTGCATGTGTTGAACACTCCGAGCGACTGGGAAATGACCCATCACCAGCTCTTTACAATGCTGCAACGTCGTGTCGGAGACAATCAGATTGCCATTGACCATCTCACCGACACCGTGTTTCAGGCATCGGTTCAAGAATTACTGGATCACCATTACCTGGAAAAGACCAATTCGCACGGAACGATTCATTTGCATCTGACCGAAAAAGGGAAAAGCAAGGCTCGTTCGTGGTTAAGCAATAACCTTGGAACACCTCAAGCCGCTAGAACCCGTGTGCGTGCTGTTTCGGCGCCAGTTTCCGGCGGGCAGGAAATGGGAGGAATTGGGTGCGGCGTTGTCCTGATAATGGCGGCCGTGGTCGCTGCTGGTCTGATCATTTATGTTCTGAAAGATCCGGCTTTGAAGCCCGAATTGTTTTGCACAAGCCCCGATTACAAGAAAAACGCGCGAATCGTGACTGAGCGAGGGGAAGCCTTGCGTAAGGAAGTGGGCTTTAACGCTTCAGCGATAAGCAATCTTCCGCCAAATACGGACCTGCAAATTGTTGATGGACCAAAATCTCTGGACGGAGTTTGTTGGTGGAAAGTACAGACGTATGTGCCCCAATCGAGTGGGGCTTGGCAGGCAGAAGGCTGGTTGCCGGAACATAACAAAGCTGGCCAGTCGGTCTTCAAAAAACGTCAGTAGCAGCAGGTAGCGCCAAGCTCGATGTTTGTTTATATCAGCCGCTCGATTTCTTCTTTTGGCTCAACGATCACAGTCTTAAATGAAGCCAGCCGAACTTGTCCCGGCGCGAAACCTTTTGGTTTTGTGACAAATTTCTTTTCACAGTAATTGACGGCAACTTTGGCATTGGCGCGCGCCGAACTGAATTTGGCGGCAAGCTGGGCGGCTTCGGCGATGGCGCGTGGCGGGACTTCTTTGCGTTGCGGATTTCTGAGCACCACGTGAGAACCTGGATAATCTGCCGCGTGAAACCACAAGTCGTAAGATTTGGCCACGCGCAACGTCAGGTTGTCGTTGTCGCGGTCAGTGCGGCCAACCAGAATTTCGTATCCGTCGGTGGAGCGATACCGGCGCACGCCGCTGATCTTTTCTTCCTTCGGTTTTTTGCCCGGCTGCGTTTTCGGCTTCGCCGGTTTGGGCGAAGACGGGCTGAAGGCTTCCAGCAAAGGCTTCAAGTCTTCGGCGCGAGTCACTTCAGAAATTCGCGCTAGTTTGGTTTCAAACGCGACAACTTCCTTTTTTACTTCGGGCAAGCGTGCGCTGATTGCCGCCTGGCCGTTTTTGGCTTTGCGCGCCAGTTTGAAATAGTGCTCGGCGGCGTCTTGCGCAGTCGCTTTGTCGGCGGCTGGGATGGTGATGGTCGCCTGGGCTTCGTCGTAAAAATCCGTGACGGCAAATCCGCTGTCGGTTTTTTTTGCCTGATGCAAATTCGCCAGCAGCAATTCTCCCCAACGCTGATGTTTTTCGCCGCTGGCAAAACCGGCGAGTTCGCGTTCCAGATTGGCCAGCAGCGTTCGTTGCTTTTTGAGCTTTGTGCTGAGTTGGGAAACCAGCTTTTGCTTTCCAGTCTGAAATCGGCGGCGGTCTTCCAAGAGGGTGAAATATTGATCCGCCGCTTCGTTGACTGAGCCAAACGAAGTTTGCGCCAGCGCGAACAAATGCCGAAGCTCGATCGGCGAAAGCGTCAGGCTGAATTCATCACGACCAATTTCCTGTTTCAGCATTTCAATCGCAGGCGTCGAGTAAATCGCTGGAACCGGATTCGCTTCAAACAAATCCGTCAGCAGGTTTTGCAGCGCCAGTTCTGGTTCAGAAAGCTGGGCGCGGTACGCCAGTTCACGTGCGTAAACCGGTGAAAACCCGATGAAGTGTTTCTGCGCGGCGTTGGCGATGCTGCCATCGCTTTCGGCAATCAAATCATAAAGTTGTGCGGCGGAGCATTGAAACGGATCAAGTTTGTCTGCGGGCGGCGGCGGTTCGGAATAACTGGCAGTTTCTCCCACAAAGACACTCGAAGATTCACGAAGGGGAACAAGATTGTTTTTGTCTTTCTTCGTGTTTTCTTCGTGTGGCTTCGTGGAAGATTTCTTCTCTTCAGCCTCGCGCAATCTCGCCAGCACCTGGTTGTTTTCAGTCAGCAAAATATTCGCCGTGCGTCCAGTCAGCAAAACAATCAGCTTGCGACGTTTGATCTGGTTGTCATCGTCTTCAGCTTCAAGCTCGAAA
>CAZXHW010000651.1:0-5057 GCA_964639915.1 uncultured Heliomicrobium sp. | reverse complement strand
GCCAGGAATAGGTCAGCGGTTTTTCGCAGTACACGGCCTTGCCCGCGTTGCACGCGTCCACGGCAATTTGTGCGTGCCAGTGATCCGGCGTGGCGATCAGCACGGCGTCCACATCTTTGCTGGCCAGCAGTTCGTTGTGAATGGCATAGGTTTTCGCTTTGCCACCGGCCTTTTCTTTTTGTTCCAGCATGGCTTTTTCGTACACGTCACAAAGCGCCGTGACTTCGCAGTCTGATTCTTTCAGAAACCAGCTCATGACGTCGCCGCCACGATTGCCTGTGCCGATGACGCCCAACCGGACTTTGTCATTTGCGCCCAGCACTCTGTTCCAGCTTGCCGCTGTCATGGCGACGCCCGCCGCGCTTTTGGCGATAAAATCACGCCTTGAATTTGATTCCATTGTCTTTCTGTTTCCTTTCTCGAATGAGGGTATGGTGCTTGCTCGGTCTGCCGCGTAGCGGCATTTGAGTTTAGCCGTGGGTTTTCAACCCACGGGAAAGCGCGTAATTGGTTTACGCCGCGTCAGCGACGTTTGAATTCAGGCGTCGCTAACGCGACGCGGGATTGTTTGCACAGCTACCGTGGGTTTTACCCACGGCTAAAATCAACCGCCGCTATGCGGCGAAGAGATAGGAATTATTGAGTTAAAAATTTTGCGACAGCGGCACTTACCTTGTCGCCTTCACAGGTTGCGTAAACGTGACCACAAACATTGTTGACTTCCAGCAATTCCGCTTTCATCAATTTGCCAAATTCTGTTGCCGGATCGGGATTGACCATCATGTCCTGCCGGGCGACAACGACCAGCACTTTGGCTTTGACTGCCTGGGCGGCCTGCTGCATTGAATTAAACTTCTTACCGACGTTGTGGGCCATCATCGCTTTAAGCTGCGACGCCCAATCGTCGGTTTTGAACGTGTCCAGGTAATTTTGTTCTTCCTTTTTGATAAAGGCTTCAAATTCTTTCGGAGGCGTCGCCGAATTCCGGTACGCGGGAGTAAACAGCGCCAGTGCGTGGATGCGTCCGACCAATGCAGCTCCGGCATTTTCGCTGGTGTCCAGCTTACGTACTTCTTCAATCACTTTCAGTTCCGTTGACCACAGCAGCAAATCAAACGCGGTTTGATATGTCGTTCCGACAATCGGAACCGCGCGCTTCATCATGTCCGGGTATGCGACCATCCATTCAAAAGTCTGCATCCCGCCCATAGAAATGCCCATCACCGCATGAAGCTGTTTGATGCCTAGCACTTGTGTTACCAGCTTGTGCTCGGAATTGACCATGTCGCGGATGCCGAAGAGCGGAAACTGTTCACCGGGTTGTTTGCGGCTGTTCGACGGCGAAGACGAAATTCCGTTCCCGATGGCATCCACGGCGATGATGAAAAACCGTGTGTCATCCACCATTTTGCCTTTGCCAAAATTGCCGGTCAGTTGATCGCTTTTGCCGCCAAACCACGTAGGGAAGAGAATTGCGTTCGATTTGTCGGCATTCAATTTCCCGAAGGTTCTGTAGCCCAATTTGCAATCCTGAATCACTTCGCCGTTTTCCAGTTTGAAATCGCCAAGCTCCGCAAACTTCTGCTCGCTCTGCGCCAGACACAAAGAAGCTGTCAGAATCAAAAGAGTCGTAATAGCAGAGATAAATTTCAGCGTTTTCATCACTTTAGATGGTTTCAGAAGACTTATTTTTAGGCAGTTTGAATGCTGCAACAGCGGAAACAATAGCGGCAGCCACACAACTGATTGAAGCCACCCTCCATCCATCAATTCCCCAAGATTGCCTGTAGGCTTCAGATACCGCGCCACGTTTCTCTGAGGCGGTATTCTCAACTTCTTCGATATAAGTGTTAAAACGTTCCAGACCGCCGTAAAAGTCTAGACCTCCTGCCAAAAGCAACAAAAAGTAAGCCAAACAGAGGCTTTACGGCGTTCTTGCTCATCGCATTTTACTCACAACTTCCCATGCGGTTTTTTGCAGAAAGGCAGCGTCCTCTTTACTCAGATTGACCAGTTCACCTTGTGAATCGCCGACTTTGCCCATGTGGTCAATTACGGTTCCCGTGATTCGCGAAGCCAAACCTTGCGGACTTTTGCCGAAAACCGTCGCGTAAAAGACGCAAGCTGCCAGATACGAACCCGACGGATTCGGATGGCTTTTGTCTGCAACGTGCAATTCCAAATCCGGCCGCGCTTTGAGCGCCGCTTGCCAAGCCAAACCGACGGGCGCGACTTTGTCACCAAGTTCTTTGCCGATGTTTTGGTACGCATCAGTCAAAAGAGACTGCTTTTCTGGTGTGTCTTTGCGTGCCCAGGTCATGTAAAGCAGCGGTTTTGCACCGGCCTTTTTGATTTCGGGGTCAATGGTTCTGACCGAAGCCTGAAAGTCTTTCGGATCGTTGATCTGCACAACGCCATCAACCATCCGCGTCGGGCCAAGCGTGCTTTGTTCCTGCAACACCACGTAATTCCATTTGCCGCTGGCCAACGCTGCCTGTGGCTTGCCACCAGCCCACAGCGATTTCAGGGTCGCTCCGCCAACCGTAATCATCTCTGTTTCGATGGTTTGTGGCGGTTTTGCTGACGCCGCCAAGCCAGACAACATCTGCGGCAGATTGTTGAAATACGTGTAACTATTGCCGACAAACAGAATCCGTAAAGGAGCAGTCTTTGGCAGTGAATCGCCTTTGATGGCAAACGGCAGCAATAACGCGATGCTACCTTGTCTAAGAAAATCTCTGCGATTGAGCATAAGGATCAAACCAAAATTTAAGCCAGAAGTTTTTTGACGACGTTGCCATGAACGTCTGTCAGCCTGTAATCGCGTCCCTGAAAGCGATATGTCAGTTTGGTGTGTTCAATGCCGAGCAGGTGCAGCACAGTCGCTTGCAGGTCGTACACTTCAACCGCGTCTTCGACCACGTTGTACCCAAGCTCGTCGGTTTGGCCGATGGTGACGCCGGGTTTGAAACCTCCACCGGCAACCCAATACGCAAACGCGCGCGGATGATGATCGCGACCGAGCAGTTTGGAGCCGGAGCGAGCTTCGTTGACCGGAGTGCGGCCAAATTCGCCGCCCCAAATGACAATCGTGTCTTCCAGCAAACCACGCTGTTTCAAATCATCAAGCAGTGCGCCAATCGGACGATCAATTTCGCGGCACATACGCGGCAGCTTGGTTGGGATGTCCACTCCGACGCCGTTGCCGTGCATATCCCAGCCCCAGTGATACAACTGAACGAAACGAGTGCCGCGCTCAACTAGTCGCCGAGCAAGGAGGCAATTGTTGGCAAACGAAGACTGTCCGGGTTTTGTGCCGTATGCTTCGTGAACTTTCGCCGGCTCTTTGCTGATGTCGGTTAGTTCGGGCACGCTGGTTTGCATGCGATAGGCCATTTCGTAGGCGGCAATGCGCGTGTCAATTTCCGGGTCGCCAATGGCCTGGCGGTTGATCTGGTTCAAATCGCGTATGGCGTCCAGGGATTGGCGGCGAACGTCACTGCTGATGCCGTCGGGGTTGTTGACGAACAGAACCGGTTCGCCTTTGGAGCGGAACTCCACGCCTTGGTGAACCGTCGGCAAAAATCCGCTGCCCCAGCACGATTTGCCGCCGTCAGGATTGTTTTCGCCGGAAAGCAAGACGACGAAACTCGGCAGATCTTTGTTCTCGCTGCCCAACCCATAACTGAGCCAGGCGCCCATGCTCGGACGACCGGGAATCTGATGGCCTGTGTTGAGTAGAATCTGTGCCGGAGCGTGATTGAACTGCGTCGTTTTCATCGAACGAATGATCGCAATGTCATCCGCGTGCCGCGCCAGGTGAGGAATCAGGTTGCACATTTCCTGGCCGGACTTGCCGTACTTTTTGAACTCGAACGGCGTGCCCAGCAGATTCGGTCTGCCCTGAATGAAAGCAAAGCGCTCGCCTTTAATAAACTCTTCGGGAATCGGCTGGCCGTCGTATTTTTGCAGCGCCGGTTTGTAATCAAACATATCCAATTGCGACGGCGCTCCAGCCATAAACAGGTAAATTACGCGCTTGGCTTTGGGCGCGATCGTGCTGCCTGACGAAGCCAAAAGCTGATCGTTCATCAACGAACCTAAGGCCATTGAGCCAATGCCGAATCCGGCGGCTTGTTTGAAGAAATGACGGCGTGTCACGTCTTGAAGCAGATCGTTTGGTTGATTCTTCATTGAACTACCTCTCAATGTTTTGGTTAGCTTTGCGGAATCTTTTTAGCAGCAATCAGGATCATTCCGATTATGGACAACAGCAATAAGACCAGGCTGATCGCGATGCCTACTCCGCTGGTAATCGTGCCAATCACCGCGCGTGTGCGTGTTGTTTGCCAATCATCATCGTTTTGCCCTTCACGGGATAATAAACGCAGAATTTCTACGCCTTTCCATAACACCGCGCCGGACAAAACAATGGGGCAAATAAAAGCTCCTAGTGGAATGGGAGCACCGACCAGCGCCATTACGATCACAGCAATTCCCAGATACTTGTAATAAGTTCCGCTGTCATATCGAAGAATGAACAAGCCCACCCCAAGTCCAATACCGCCACTCAACAAACCTATACCGCAAACGGTGGTTAGCGAATAAACCAATGCCGTAATGCCGAATCCTTTGACGAACCTTGCGGCATTGACTGCATCAATATAAGCGGGCGATGCTGGCGTGCCTTCTGGTGCAGCATCAGCAAAGCTCAGAGACGGTGGGGGATTATCCGACATGAAGTTTTCCTCCAAAGATTCGGGAAACTGTTAGCGAATCAAATAAAACTGTGTTTGGCGCGGACGGAACCACTGGAAACCTTGTTCGGTCATCACAGCATCGTCTTCACCCATGATCGTTACTTTCTGGCCACCCCATTCCGCGACGGGTGTCGTCGTATTCAGCTCAATCGAAGTGTAAGACCCCAGTCGCAATAATTCTTTCGGCCCACTTCCTGGGCGACGAAAATCAATGCTTGCGCCGAGCGCGTGGCCTTGCGTGCCGACAGAATGCGAATAGATCATCGCTTCATTGCCTTCACGTTTGAAGTAAGCCAT
>CAZXHW010000650.1:0-5066 GCA_964639915.1 uncultured Heliomicrobium sp. | reverse complement strand
GTTATTCCTGTCAGTCTGATTATCCGGCGAGGTGTTCGGTATCTGCTGGTTTCGCGTGGGTCAGTGTTGATTGAAGGTTTGGTCGTCGTTCTGGCTGTGACGGCGATGCTGACTTATATCTTTACTCGATTTCAGCCGTCTGGAATTGTGATCGGGACGGTTTCGGCGGCGGTGGCAATTGTGGTTTGGAAGCTGGAAACCAGGCTGCATGAAAAATATCTGGCTCCGATCATTGATCGAAAGTTTTTCCGTGAATCCTATGACTCTCATCAAATCATTGCCGACCTGACAGAATCCCTTCGCTCAACCACCAGCTTGCCGCAATTGTGCGAATTGGTGGCGACCAAAATCCAATCGGCCTTACAGACTGAAAATGTCGTCGTGCTGCTGCGGGAAAGCAAAACTGGAGATTATTCCAGTGATTATTCGTGTGAGTTTGACCGGGGCGATGGAAAGGTTGCCGTTTGTCAGAAGCCTTTCCATTTGCAAGGAAATTCGCCGACCGTGGCCAGTTTGAAAGAATTTGGCCAGCCGTTGGAAGTGGATTCGTTTGAAGATGCTGACTTGCAACAAATGAAATCTGCCTTGTTGTTGCCGCTGGTGACGCGGCAGGGAATGCCTGGAATTATTTCCCTGGGCGCACGGTTGGGTGATCTGCCGTTTTCGCGAGAAGACAAAGCTTTGTTGATGAGCGTAGCAGGGCCGACAACCTTTGCGATTGAAAATTCGCGGTTGGTTGAACGCATGATCGAAGAAGCCCGCCGCCGCGAAGAGATCGAAGCGGAAAATGATCAGCGCGCTAAAGAGTTAGAGGAAGCCCGCCAGCTTCAAATATCTATGCTGCCGAAAACCATCCCCACGCTACCTCATCTGGAAATTGCGGCTTACATGAAAACCGCAACGGAAGTCGGGGGCGATTATTACGACTTTCATTTGTCGGACGACGGAACGTTGACCGTCGCAGTTGGAGACGCAACTGGTCACGGGTTGAAAGCCGGAACGATGGTGACGGCGATGAAAAGTTTGTTTCATTGCATGGCGCGCGAACCGGAGCTTGTGCCTATGCTCAGCCAGTCTTCGCGTGTGTTGAAAGCGATGAATTTGCGGTCGCTGTTTATGGGATTGACGATGGCGAAATTGCGCGGCAATGAGCTGAAGCTTTCCTGCGCGGGAATGCCGCCGATATTCATTTATCGTGCACGAACCGGCCAGGTTGAAGAAGTTTCCATCCAGGCCATGCCGTTAGGCAGCGTGACCAGTTACGTTTACCGAGAACAATCCCTAGCGCTGGAATTTGGTGACGTTGTCGTGATGATGAGCGACGGTTTGCCGGAACGCTTCAATTCAGAAAAGGAAATGTTTGATTACGACCGCGTGCGGTCTGTGCTGGTTCAGGTTGCGTCAGAAACGCCGCAATCTATTGTTGACCGGCTGACGGAAGCGGGCGATGCCTGGGCAGAAGGATTACCGCAAGACGACGACGTGACGCTGGTGGTATTGAAAGTAAAGTAAGCAGCGATCAATTTCTGAGCAAGATTTACAAGGAGCTAAATGACCTTACGGCGACGCCAATGGGTGGGCGTATTTATCTTTGCCCTGATGTTTGGACATTTGGGTGTCAACGCTTACTCCGCGTGGCTGAAGCTGGAACGGCTTAGCGGAAGTTACGATGGCTGGACCGCGCGATTGCAGGACGGGCGAGCGGAAATCGTCGCCACAGATGCGAATGGTCCGGCAACTGCTCTGCAGCCAGGCGATGAATTTGTTTCCCTCAATGGCGTGACGCTTCGTGATGATCGCAACATTTTGAATTACGGGCTTCGGGTTCCGCGCGGAACTGAGTACGCAATGGTTGTGCGTCGCCAGGGACAGTTGCTGGAATTGAGACTCTTGACGGCCGCGCATCCGATCACTCGTTGGATTGTGCCGATTGCCGACATTCTGGTTCAACTGCTCTTTCTGTTGACGGGATTGACTGTCTTTCTGCTCAAGTCCGCGGATCGCCAAGCTTGGTTGCTGGCGTTGATGTTGTGCACCTTCACAGGATTATTCAACGCCGACCTGCCGCCCGTGCCTGGAATGCTTGTGGTCATGACGGGCTTGGCGCGCATTGTCGGCCTTTTGTTTCTGCCAATCTTTTTTCATTTCTTTCTGATCTTTCCTGATCGCTCACCTTTATTGATTCGTTTTCCACGTTTGGAGAAATGGCTCTATTGGCCTTTCTATCTCATCCTTCCCTGGTTTTCCCTTACCCGGATAGCCACGGTTTTACGAGCGCAAAAAGGATGGGACGGACTAATTCGCGATTCGTGGCTGCAAAAATATAGCTGGTTGGGAGTGATCGCGATGGCCATCGCGATGAGTTACTTGGTCGTGGCTTTGTGGGCCTTGCTGGTTGCATATCGGTCAGCGGGAGTTGCCGCGCGCCGAAAATTGATTGTGGTTATGGCGGGCAGTGGAGCAGGGGCGACCAATCTACTTCTGCTGGTTATCTGGGAATCATTTTTTCGGGTGAAATTTCCCAATGCCAGAGATTGGATTGAGCCGGCCATGAAATTTACTCTGCCGCTGATTCCGCTCTCGTTCGCTTACGCCATCATTCGCCATCGAGTAATTCCTGTTAGCCTGATTATTCGGCGTGGAGTTCGTTATCTGCTGGTTTCGCGCGGTTCAATTGTGCTTCACCTGGGGCTGGCTGGTGTTGTGATGTTCTTTCTTATGGATGCGTTTTTCACCCAGATGCCATCCATGAGCGGTCGCACTGTGGGTGTCATCTCGGCAATTGTCGGAATCGCTGTCTGGAATGTGAACCATTGGTTTCATCGCCGTGTGCTTGCTCCGGCAATTGACCGCCGCTTCTTTCGCCAGTCGTACGACGCGCAACAGATAATTTCGGATTTGACCAATGAATTACGATCTGTGACCAGCCTGCCGCATTTGCTGGAATTGTTTTCGATCAAGATTCAGTCAGCGCTGAAAACGGAAAACGTGACGGTCTTTCTGCGCCATCGAGAGGCAAGCGACTATCACAGCTATTTTTCTTCTGATTACGACTTGGTGGAAGGTAGGGCCGTGAATCATCAGCGCAATTGCTGGTTACCGCGCGATGGTCAGGTTGTTGCCCAGTTGACCCATCTTGCCGCGCCTTATGATGTCGAATTGAAGATGGTTGATGACTGGCAGGATTTGCGAACTTTAGATGAGGTAAAGTCGTCGCTATTGTTACCGTTGGCGACAAAAAATGAACTGCTGGGCATCGTTTCTCTGGGGCCGCGACTCGGCGATTTGCCGTTTTCAAGCGAAGATAAAAAGCTGTTGATGAGTGTTGCCGGCCCGACGACGTTTGCCATTGAAAACGCCCGTCTGGTCGAACGCATGGTCGAAGAAGCCCGCCGCCGCGAAGAGGTGGAAGCTGAAAATGAACAGCGAGCGAAGGAGATGGAGGAGGCTCGCCAGCTTCAACTTTCGATGTTGCCGAAAACCATCCCGCAACTGCCGCATCTGGAAGTCGCGGCTTATATGAAGACGGCGACAGAAGTCGGCGGTGACTACTATGACTTCAATCTTGCTGATAACGGAGAGTTGACCGTCGTTGTCGGGGATGCAACTGGCCACGGGTTAAAAGCAGGAACGGTTGTCACGGCGGCAAAAAGCCTTTTCAATCATTTGGCTGAAACGCCGGACGTGACAGAGTTTTTCTATCACTCTTCACGCGCCTTGAAGCGCATGAACCTACGCTCGCTGTTTATGGCAATGACGGTTGCGCGGTTCAATGGCCACACGGTGACACTGAGTTCCGCCGGAATGCCTCCCGCGTTGATTTATCGAGCCAAAACTGGAGAAATCGAAGAAATTCCACTGACCGGCGTCCCGCTGGGAAGTATGACCGGCTACCGCTATCAACAGCAGCAAGTCTTGATCAGCTCAGGAGATGTCGTTGTTTTGATGAGCGATGGATTTCCCGAGCGCTTTAACCAAGAAGGTGAGATGCTTGATTACTGGCGGGCGAAAGACTCGCTGACTGAAGTCGCTGACCGCTCTTCCCAGGAAATCATCCAGCACTTTGTCGGTGTTGGGGAAGCCTGGGCAGAGGGCAAACAGCAAGAAGACGATGTGACGTTCGTGGTTCTGAAAGTGAAATAAAACGACTCAGATCATAAAAAAAACGGCCGTCGTTTAGTTGTGCATAGACGTGCAACTAAACGACGGCCAAATTCACCCACACACGGGCTTACTTGAAGCTGACAGCCATCAGGTAACCATCAGCCTGCTTAAAATCTATCGAAAAAATTCCACTGCGATATCGGATAGCGCTTTCATCACGGGCGGCACCATGCGCTGTGAGCGGCTGCGCGAATTGACGTTGCTGGCGATCAGCAACCCGACGCCAACGCCTGCACCAAAGGCAATCAACGTGGCAGTTCCCGGATTTTTGCGGCTGTAATCTACAGCCTGATCCAAGGTCTCCTGCATGCTGCGGGACGCTCGATCGTAAGCTTCCGTGACGTTTTCACGGGTTTTCTCATACATTTCCTCGCCTTTGCGAGCGACTTGCTCAAAGTTTTCCTTTGCGGACTTTGTCCAATCCTGTTCTTTGGATGTGGATTGACCAGGTTGTTGTTCGCGTGCTGTGCGCGCTGCCGTGCCGCTCGCCGATTGAGTTGACGACGTCGGATTTGTTCCGGGATTCGTGCCCGCGGGATATTGCGAACCCGGTACTTGAGTGATTTTTGTAGGTTCTGCCATAAACTCCTCCTCAAAATGAAAGTGATTTAAAAGCTGCTCTGATGGCCAGAAGCAGCCGCTTGCGGAATATCGCTTGGATGCCCCGCCATATAAGAATCTGTCTGTTCTTCTTCAGCCCTGCCGAAAAATTGATTGGTTAAAAAGTCTGACGCTGCTTTAACTGCCAGCCCCGTGGCCGCTGCCTTGACCGTCTGGCTGAAGCCAGGCCGCTGCACAATTCCGTCAAATTGAGAGCGAAGGTGATCAGTAAAATCTTCCACGCTATCGGCCAGCGCGACCTTCATGCGATCCAATGGCGTGGCGCGAGGCTTGAAAATCGC
>CAZXHW010000649.1:0-5074 GCA_964639915.1 uncultured Heliomicrobium sp. | reverse complement strand
GGAAGTGCGACAGGTTTCGATTAACAAGCGTGGAAAAGTTCATAAAGGAGTCGGGAGTCGGGAGGCAGGAGTCGAAGCGCGTTACCGTTTGCCGACTCCCGAATGCCGACTACTTGTGTGGCTACTGTTTGACGAAACGGAAATTGCGAATGCGACCGGCGCTAAGGCGGAATCCGTCAACGCGATTTTGCGCGTCCCGCGTGAAGCGGAACGTACCCAAAATGCTCAGCGAACTGAACGCGTCGCGAAACGCAGGCGTCAGTTGGGTCAGGCCGAATTTCTTGCGCGTGACAATTAGCTTGCCGTCTTTTAACGACACGCGATACGTCGAATCAATTTCTTCGCTGTAATAGGTGCCTTCATATTCGCTCAGTTTGGATGTGTCGGCAGGCGGCACCGCGTCGTAGTTGATTGCTGGCCGGCCTACAATTTTCAGTATAAATCTCAATGGATTGCCTTGGGGTGAATTTTCAAAGATGACTTCCGCAGGCGTTTCGGCGGACGGGCTGACCGTGTGAAAGCGATTGGCATCAAGCGGCATTAGGCCAACATTCAAGCCTAAAGCCGACAATTGCAGCTTGTCGCCACTCAATGAAATGCGAGCGATTTCTTCCGCTCTTACATCCCAATACGCGCCGACTTTGGCTTTCAACTCTTGCTCGCTCAGCGTAACGGCGGCAGTTGCCGGTGTCGAAGCCGGTTTCGGCGGAGGCGTCGCAAATTCTTTTGCCAGATACACATCCGCGACTTGCCGGGCAAACAGACCTGGGTTGACATTGCCGGAATTGCACAGGCAAGCGACGGAGAAACGCTTATCGGGAAAACGCATCAGGTGCGAGCGATAGCCCGCATCGCCGCCAGAATGTTCGACGAGGTTAAGTCCTTTGTAAGTTCCAACCACGACCCCGCGCGCATACGAAATCTGTTCGCCGTCATTCAGTTGGCCGCGCATCTGCATTTGTTCAATCACCCAATCGCCGCCAACTTTCTTGTCGTAAAAGTTCTGATCCCATTTGGCCAGATCTTCAACTGTGGTTACCAAACTGCTGGCGCCGACAGTGTCATAATTGGGCACGCTCAGCTTGAAGCTGCCGTTCGGACCTGCGTTGTAAGCATAAGCCTGATTTTTGACGACGATGGCATGGTCATCGCGGAAAACAGTGTGTGTCATTCCAAGCGGTTTGAAGATGTTCGCTTCGGCGAATTCGCGCAACGATTGGCCGCTGACTCGTTTCACGATATAGCCCATCAGTGTGTAACCCGTGTTGCAGTACAAATGCTGGTCGCCCGGTTTGAAGTTCAACTCTTTCATACGCGAAACTAGATCAAGAATGTCGTCATCACGAACGACGTCTTCGCCCAGCCGTGTGCCGGACATAATCAGTAAGTTCCACTGATCACGCAGCCCGCTTGTATGATGCAGTAAATGACGAATGGTAATGGGCTGGTCAAACTCCCGCAGTTCGGTAATGTACTTTTGAATCTTGTCGTCCAGCGAAAGCTTGCCCTGTTGCGCCAGCAGCAGAATGGAAAATGCCGTGAACTGTTTAGACACTGAAGCGACGTGAAATGGTGTGTCGGGTTTGATCGCAACGTCGTGGTCAAGGTCGGCCATTCCGTAGCCGCGCTTGTAGATAACCTGGCTGTCTTTGATCACGGCCAGCGCGCAACCCGGCGAATTGGGCTTATCGAACTGGGCGAAAACTTTGTCCACTTTTGCGGTCAGATCATTGTCGCCGGATTGCGCCTTTGCGGATGGAGTTGAAAGCAGCAAAGACAGAATTGCGATAACAAAAGTGCAAAGACGCATCAATGAAATTGGGGTCATCATCGTTTCCTCAGGAATTGTTGAATCAGACTTGTTTGAGCTTTCGGTCTGCTAGCTCAAACCGAATCGGGAATTTTGCAGCCAGTTCGGCGCTGTGGGTGACGACGATCAAGATGGTTTGCTGTTGGCGGTGAAGATCCAGCAACAACTCGGCGACGGTTTCTGCCGTGTCGTGATCCAGGTTGCCTGTTGGTTCATCGGCCAGCAGCAGCAACGGCTTGTTGATCAAGGCGCGTGCAATGGCAACCCGCTGTTTTTCTCCGCCGGAAAGTTCCGCTGGGCGATGGTGCATGCGTTCTGCCAAGCCGACTTGTTTCAGCAGCGCTTGCGCGCGTTCGACAGCGTTGCCATTGGGTTTGGCGACCAACGTTGGCGTCAGCACATTTTCCAGCGCCGAACATTGCGGCAGCAAACTGTGGTCCTGGAAAATAAAGCCGATCTTTTCATTGCGAAACGCCGCGAGTTTGGCTTCATCAAGGGCAAATGGATTTTGTCCATCCAGCGTCAACGTTCCAGCCGTTGGCGGATCAAGCGCGCCAAGCAAATACAGCAGCGTGCTTTTGCCGGAACCGGATGGCCCCATGATCGCGGCGGCATCCCCTCTGTTGAAGGTGAGCAAAACATCGGCAAGGATTGGCAACCTTCCGCTGGGCGTCGGATAGTCTTTGGTCAAATTGTTTAGTTGAAGCATACGGCGCGCATTGTACGGCAAAAGGTGAAAGGCAAAAATCAAAAGGCAGAAATTTGGCTTTCTGATGCGGGCTGATTTGGGGGTTCAGTTCTGGGAAGTTGAATTCCCAGAAGCGGACACTGGGAGCAGCCGCTTCCAGGATTGGGAAATCATAAATGCTGTAAACTGGCTAGTTATAGGATTTTCTGGCAGATAAATGGCTGGCACGGAAATTGGCTAGTACGCTGAGGAAAACTAAGTTTATTACCTAACAAGTTGGATTGGTTCTGGAGTCTTTATGGATAAACCTCGTGAAAAATCGGTGGCGCGGAATCGAAAAATTCGCCGCGTAGTCTACATCGCCTTAGCGTTGGCAGCAGTTGGAACAATCAGCGTAGTGTTGGCGCGGATGAAGCCTCGTGCGCAAACTGTAGAACGTTCAACAGTCATCATTGATACAGTCAAGCGCGGAGAAATGCTGCGGCAGGTTCAAGGTTTGGGAACGCTGGTTCCTGAAGAGATCGTTTGGATTCCTTCCACCACCAGCGGACGCGTTGATAAACGCTTGGTGCAACCCGGCACAACCGTGACGCCGGATACAGTCATTTTCGAACTGAGCAATGAAGATTTACAGCAGCAGTTACAAGTCGCCGACTTGCAGGTGAAATCCGCCGAAGCCGAATACATCAACAAAAAGGCCGAGTTGGAAACTCAATTGCTGAACCAGCGCGCGTCGGCTGCGACGGTTGAATCCGATTATCAGGTGGCCAAGATGGAAGCGGATTCTTATGCGCAGTTGGTTAAAGAAGGTTTGTATTCCGACTTGCAGTACAAACAGAAACAGACCAAAGCCAACGAATTGGGCACTCGAAATGAACTGGAAAAGAAGCGCATTGCCATGACAATGGAAGCGATGAAAACCCAATTGGCAGTCACGCAATCCACGCTGGACCAGCGTCGCGCGTCTGTGGAATTGATCCGGAAACAGGTCGCTGATTTGCGCGTTAAGGCCAAGATGCACGGCGTGTTACAGCAATTAGCCGTCGAAGTCGGACAACAGGTGACGCCCGGAACGAATCTGGCTCGCGTGTCGGATCCGAGCCGATTGAAGGCGCAGGTCAGAATTGCCGAAACTCAATTGAAAGATATTCGTATCGGACTGGTAGCTACGATTGACACCCGCAACGGAATCATTCCTGGACACGTAACACGCGTTGACCCTGCCGCTCTGAACGGCACGGTGACAGTGGATGTTTCGCTGGAAGGCGCGCTGCCGCCCGGCGCGCGTCCTGATATGAGCGTTGACGGGAAAATCGAGCTGGAACGATTGGACAATGTGCTGAACATTCAACGTCCAACCTTTGGGCAGGAAAACAGCACAATCAAACTCTTCAAGATAGAACCTGATGGATTACACGCCGAGTTGACTGCCATAGACATTGGCCGGACATCGGTGACGACAGTCGAAATCGTCAGAGGGTTAAAAGTCGGCGACAAAGTCATCGTTTCCGACACTTCGCAGTTAGGCGATAACGTTACCAGAATAAGACTTGATTGATATCAGAAGGCTGGTTGGCTGGCAGTTTGTTGCAAGGTGCTGCCAAACCGCCAGCCACTGCCCAACCACCACAGGAGAACATAATGAGCGAACCATTGTTGCGCTTGGATTCAGTTACAAAAGTGTTTTACACCGATGAAGTAGAAACCCACGCTTTGTCGGGAATTCATTTGGAAATTGGCAAAGGCGAATATGTTTCCATCGCCGGCCCATCAGGCTGCGGCAAATCAACGCTGCTTTCGATTTTGGGCTTGCTGGATTCGCCCAGCGATGGCGGTTACAGCCTGAACGGCAAACCGGTTCAAAATCTGAGCCTTTCCGAGCGCGCCCGCATTCGCAACCGCGAAATCGGGTTCATTTTTCAGAGTTTTAACCTGATCGGCGATTTGTCCGTTTATGAGAACGTCGAATTGCCGTTGACTTATCGCGGCATGAGCAGCGCCGAACGCAAACAGCGCGTCAACGCCGCGCTTGAAAAAGTCGGTATGGCGCATCGAGCCAAGCATCTGCCTTCGCAGCTTTCCGGCGGTCAGCAGCAGCGCGTTGCGGTTGCTCGCGCCGTCGTTGGCGATCCGCTGATCCTGCTGGCTGATGAACCTACCGGAAACCTGGATTCGACCAACGGCGATGCGGTGATGGAATTGCTGCGCGAACTGCACCGCAATGGCGCAACGATTTGTATGGTCACGCACGATACGCGGTTTGCCCGCCACGCTGACCGATCCATTCATTTGTTCGACGGACGCGTTGTCGAAGAGGAATCGGTTAATCATTGAAGCGGTAGCTTAGATTGTTTGGTTCGTGACCTTGATGCTCGAATCCCGTGCTGACTAAAACGCCATTAACGAATACGGCGCGCTTCCCGTTGGCTGGACTTTTGATGGGCGAGTGACCAACGAGAAAAGCTGATAAACGTTAAGAGTGAAAAGGCAAAAGTGCAGGCTTTGAGGCCTTTGCTTTTGCCTTTTTTGCAAAGGGTTTGATTAAGTGGATGGCGTGCTTTCAGCCACATTGACGT
>CAZXHW010000648.1:0-5075 GCA_964639915.1 uncultured Heliomicrobium sp. | reverse complement strand
TTGGCACTTCTACCGACTGGTCGCTTTTAGGCTTTCTTACGTCGAACTCACGTTAGATAGAAGTTGTGTTTTCATCTCAAGCCTCCTTCCTGGCATGAACTGGTTAATACAACCCACGGCGAAAAGACGCACTTCGGGACAATATCGGGGCATACTTCGGGGTAAGTAAGCGGGACGCCGGTCGGGGCTTCGGGCAAAGGTCAACGCTTAGTCTTGGTTGTCAACGGATGTGGTTATCAACGGATGCGTGTGTAGTTGTTCAAATGGCTGATGCGCACTTGTGAGACTTTCTCAGCCGCAATGCGCATTGAGAATTGAGATGCTTATAGTTTGGGGGAATTGAATTAACTATTGTAATTGACGGACGCATCATAAAAACCGGCGGCTGGGGTGTCAAATGCAAACCCGTTACGGCAGTAAATAGCTTTTCTATTTTAATAACGCTATTTCCAGCCTGCGGAGTTTGAATCCGGAAAACTTTGAATTAGTATGCAGCCTCGCCTTTCAAGTTCCGCATCGGTTTTCAACCACCACTCTTCTGCGGGACAGCAAGCATTGCAACGGAGGTCTTCAAGTAGTGAAAAAACATTGGCTACGGGTTTCGACGTTTCTGTTTTCTGTCGTCTTGATTGCCAGTCTGGCTGTTTTGCATTCGCAGGCAGTGACCGACGATCGTTTAGCGCAAGAAAAACTTGCCCGCGATTACATACAGGCGATGGAATTGGTGCGCGAACATTATGTGACCGAAGTTGAATACGAAACGCTGACGACTGCTGCTATTTCCGGCATGTTGCGGGTGCTCGATCCGCATTCCAGTTTTTATGATCGCAAAGCCTTTGATGAAATGCGCATGGAGCAGCGAAGCCAGTATTTCGGCATTGGCGCTTCCATTCAATCGCGAGATCGCGGCGTTTACATCATGGAAACGTTCAAGGATACCCCGGCCGCTCGCGCAGGGCTTCGGTACGGCGATCAGATCATCAAAGTGGATGGCGAAAATGCCGAAAATTGGAATTCAGATAAAGTTCGTGACCATTTGCGCGGAGAACTCGGCTCAGAAGTTAAAGTAACGGTTGTACGTGAAGGGGCGGCACAGCCAATCACCGTTCCGCTGGAACGTGCTGCCGTGGACCTGCCTTCAATTTCCGGCTATTACCTGCTCAAACCCGGCGTTGGTTATGTGGCGTTGTCGCGCGGATTTCATTCCACGACAAGCGATGAGCTTTCAACGGCAATCAGCATCTTAAAAGAGCAGGGAATGAACCAGTTGGTTCTGGATTTGCGCGGCAATCCCGGCGGATTTTTGGATCAGGCGATTCGCGTTGCTGACAAGTTCCTGCAACGCGGTCAGATTGTGGTTTCCGTGCGGAATCGCGACGGCAAAGCAGGCGATAGAGACTGGCAGGCCGAATCTGGCGCACCGGAAAATTTTCCGATGGTGTTGATGATTGACGAAGGATCCGCATCGGCTTCTGAAATTGTCGCTGGCGCAATCCAGGATCACGACCGCGCCTTGATCGTTGGTCAACCTAGCTTTGGCAAAGGGCTGGTGCAGACAATTTATCCGATCTCAGGCGGCACGGGACTGACACTGACGACAGCTCGTTACTTGACGCCGAGCGGGCGATTGATTCAGCGCGATTACTCCAATGGATCGGTTTACGAATATCACTTCCGCCGAAACGCCAACGGAGACGTAAAGCCAGACGACAAAACCAAAAACCAAATGCGCCGCACAGACTTAGGCCGGACGGTTTATGGCGGCGGAGGGATTGAACCCGATATTAAAATCGAGCCTCCAACCATAACCAATGAACAAGGCGTAATCTGGACAACAGGCGTGTTTATGTTTGTCCGCAAGTTGATGGCCGGTAAAGTCGTTGCTGCGCCAAACTTCAAGCGTGAAGGCATTGAGTTTGATCATCAACCCCAAGCGAATGAATTTGTCATCAACGACGAAATCTTGAAAGCCTACCGGGAATTTATGACGGATTTCATCGCCAAAAATTCGGAGTATGGGTTAACGATGAAAATGGTTGATGATTATCTGGAATGGTCGCGCGGCAAAATCCGCGAAGAGGTTTTGCTGGCGGCGTACGGCGTTGACACCCAGAAACGAATGACGGCGGATGAAGATTTGCCCCTGCAGCGTGCTTTGACCGAAATCAATAACTCCGCGCAATTGGCTGAAAAGGCAAAACGGTTATCCAAGACCTCGAAGAAGTAAGGCAGCGAATTCGGGCGAAAAGAGGCACTGCAAAGTGCCTCTTCATTTTTGAGCACTCTTGTAAAACTTGTAAAAGGTTGTAGCCGAAAACTTGCAATCCTAAGCCAAAAGAACAAAATTCGAACTGCGCAGGTTTGCCGAACGTACAGCAAACTCACCAACCCGCAGATAGTTTTGAAACCACAATCAGGAGTCGAATATATGAGCAAGCCAACCTTGACGCTGCTTCTTGTCCTGGCTTCGGCCAGTTTTTGTCTGGCGCAAACCGAAGCCACGCTTTTCCAAAAGCCCACTGTTAATCAAACCCACATCGTATTCGTTTATGCAGGTGATTTGTGGAGCGTGCCACGCGCTGGCGGCGACGCCAAACGTCTGACCACAGGCATTGGCACCGAATCTGATCCGGCCTTTTCGCCGGATGGAACCCAGATCGCATTTACAGGAGAGTACGATGGAAACACGGATGTGTATGTCATGCCCGCTTCAGGCGGAGTTCCCAAGCGACTAACCTATCATCCGAGCGCAGATGTGGTTGCCGGCTGGTCTTCTGACGGGAAGCGCGTGTTGTTCAGCTCCTCCAGCAACAGTTACGCTGGGTTTATTCGGCTGTTTACGATTGGGCTTGAAGGCGGGCTGCCGGATGAAGTTCCGCTGCCCATGGGAGAACGGGGCGCGTTTTCTCCCGACGGTTCGCAGATCGCATATGAGCCGCTGAATCAGTGGCAGCCGGAATGGAAGCGCTATTACGGCGGTCAACAAGACGTGGTTTGGATTGCCAAGCTTTCTGATTCCTCGATTGAAAAGCTGCCGCGCAAAGGCGGCAACGACCGGTTTCCAATGTGGGTTGGCGACAAGGTCTACTTCCTTTCAGACCGTGACGAGCGGTACGCGCTTTACAGCTATGACGTGAAATCAAAGCGGGTTGATCTGCTGGTTAAAGATACTGTTTTCGATATCAAATCTGCTTCAGCCTGGCGCGGGGATGCCAAATCCGCGCCAACCATTGCCTTCGAACAATTTGGCACCATTCATCTTTACGACATCAAAACCAACAAAGCGCAGAAAGTGAATATCCGCGTTGCCGCCGACCTGGTTGCTGTGCGGCAGCGGTTTGAAAGAGTCGGCACAAGGATTTTCAACTCGCACATTTCGCCGACTGGCGCTCGCGCGGTGTTTGAAGCGCGCGGCGAAATTCTGACGGTTCCAGCCGAAAAAGGCGATCCGCGCAATCTGACCAACACACCGGGCGTGATGGAACGTGATCCGGCATGGTCGCCCGACGGCAAATGGATCGCGTACTTCAGCGAAGAATCCGGCGAATACGCCTTGCACTTGCGCGATCAAAAAGGCGAAGGCGAAGTGAAGAAAATCGCTTTGCCACCGAATTTTTATGGCTCACCGACCTGGTCGCCTGACAGCAAGAAACTTGCCTTGACCGATCACAAGATGCAACTTTGGTATCTGGAAATTGACAAAGGCCAGCCGGTCAAAGTGGACAGCAATCCCATCGGACTCAATGATGATGTGCTGGACCCGGTTTGGTCACCTGATAGCAAATGGCTGACTTATGCCAAACATCTTCCCAATCTGTTGCGTGGGGTTTTTGTATATTCGCTGGAAACCAGCAAAGCCAGTCAGATTACAGACGGAATGAGCGACGCTCGTTATCCGGCGTTCGACCGCAGCGGCAAATATTTGTACTTCACCGCTAGCACGAATCTTGGTCCCAGCATCAGCTTTGCCGATTTGTCAGGAATTGCGAATCAACCCACGCGCAGCGTTTACGCGGTCGTGCTTCGCAACGATATACCTTCGCCGCTGGCGCCGGAAAGCGACGAAGAGAAAGTGGCTGAAGAGAAGAAGGACGCGGCGACTCCGGGACAGGGTGATGCGCCGAAACCTGCCGACAAGCCGGAAGAAAAGAAAGCTGATGCTCCGCCACCAGCGGCTGGCGCTGCGAAACCTCCCGCCAAAAAAGATGAACCCACGCGAATTGATCTGGAAGGGATTGATCAGCGCATCATCGCGCTGCCGATTCCAAATCGGAACTACCTAGGCTTGATCGCCGGCAAAGCAAACCTGATTTACATCCTTGAGCAATTGCCTGCTGGCGCTACTGGTCAGCCTGGATTCACAGTTCAAAAATACGATCTGGAAAAGAGAAAACTGGACAAGGCGATTGATGGCGTGACGTCGTTTGAAATTTCCGCCAACGGCGAAAAAGTCCTATATCGGCAGGGGTTCGCCAACTGGATTATTGCTTCAACGGCGACGCTTGGAGCGCCAATGCCTCCGGGAGCGCCCGGCGGTCCCAGCATGTTGAAAACGGCGGACATGGAAGTTCGCGTTGATCCGCAGGTCGAATGGCGGCAGATGTATAACGAAGCCTGGCGCAACGAACGGGATTTCTTCTATGACAAAAATCTGCACGGGTTGAATCTGGAAGAGATGAAGAAGAGGTACGCGCCCTACGTTGAAGCTGTTGCCCATCGTAGCGACTTAACCTATATCTTCACGGACATGCTCAATCAGTTGACTGTTGGGCATATGTTCATCAACGGTGGTGACCAACAGCGTCCGAACTTCGTGCCAGGTGGCTTGCTTGGTTGCGATTACAAAATCGAAAACGGGCGGTATCGCTTCGCCAAAGTGTACAACGGCGAAAACTGGAATCCGCAACTTCGCGCACCGTTGACCCAGCCGGGTGTCAACGTCAAAGAAGGCGAATATTTGTTGGCCGTCGGTGGCCGCGAACTTCGCTCTACTGACAATGTCTACAGTTTCTTCGAATCGAAAGCTGGCAAACAGGTCCTGATCAAAGTCGGCCCGAATGCCGACGGCACCGGTT
>CAZXHW010000647.1:0-5085 GCA_964639915.1 uncultured Heliomicrobium sp. | reverse complement strand
CAACGGCAGCGAATACCGTTCCAGCTTGGCACAGCGTGCCGCGCGGCATACATATGCACCACGTCGTGCTGGACGAATTGCAACGCCCGCAGGAAGACGTCGGCGGCGTTTACAGCTATCAGGCGATCAAGGCCGGCCAGACCTTGCGCGCTGAATTGCGCGTCCGCACCACCCTGGCGAAAAAGCTGGCTGAGCAAAAAACGGATTGGTGGTCGGCATTGAACGGCAGACGGCGGCTAGGCCGTTCCAAAAAAGACGATTACGGTGTCATCCAGTTGGTCGCCGAGCCTGCCCAAGGGCCGCCAAAACCCGCAGAGAAGGCTGGAGAATTAACGGTCTGGCTGCTGTCAGATTTGTTGTTGCGCGATGAACGCTTGCGCCCGACGGCATCCGTTGAAGTGTTGAAAAGTGAGTTGCAGCGCGAATTGACAAAGATCACGAAGAGCGAAGTGAAACTGGAAGTGCGAAAGTCAGTGGGTGAGGCCGACAAATCAAAGCTGCTGTCGAGTCTCGTGCGGTCACACCGCACTGATTCGTGGCAGGTGAGTTGGGGACTGCCTCGTCCTTCGCTGGCCGGACTTGCCGCCGGAAGCTGTGTCGTTTTCACCGTGAAAGCAGGCGCGATTACGGCTGATGACTTAAAACAGCTTGCGGCGCTAGGTCTGGGCGAGCGCCGCGCCGAAGGCTTCGGTCAGCTTTGCTTCAACGACCCGTTGCTTGAGGCAACCCTGTCAGACAAAAAGCGTAGCGACGATACGACGCCATACACACTGGAGCTACCTTTTTTGATTCCCAAAGAAAGCGACTTCACCTACGCGCGTGTTATTGAGCGCGATGCCGTGCGCCGCGAAATTCAACGGCAGGCGCTTGCTTTTGCCAGCGATGCGGACAAAAGGAAAGAAGCGCTCGGAATCGAGATCAAAGCTGCTAAGAGTCATCCGCCGATGAGCCAGCTAGGCGTGCTGCGATCCATTCTCAACAGGCTGGATTCAGACAAGCAAAGCGTGCTTGATTGGCTGATCCATCTCGAAGAGACGAAGAATCGCTTCGATAAGTGGCCGCAGGGCGTGCGGGCATTGCGCGATTTATTGGATGAACCAGTGCGCGTGAATAAGCCCAAGCGTGTTTGGGAATTGTTGACCTTCGATTGGTCGAGGCTAGTTATCACCGAAACCGGCGAACAGGAGATGAAAAACGAATTGTGGGCCGAAGCCGTGCGCGCACTCGTTGACGCCTGCGTGCGAGCGCACAAGCGTGCGACTGAGCCGCGAAAGGAGAGCGAAAACAATGGCGCGCAAGATTGAATCCCGCTTAAAAATCAACCTGACGCTCGCCGCTCGCACACCGCTGCACGTCGGAGGGACAGGCGACAGCGTAGACACCGACTTGGCGTTGGCCGTCAATGGGGCAGGCGCTTATTACATCCCTGGCACGAGCATGGCAGGTGCGTTGCGCGGATGGCTTGAAACTAGAACCAACACGATTACTAACACCGAAATCAGAAAGCATTCGCTGAAACAAATTCGTAACCTGTGGGGGCATCAGAAACAAAAACAGGAACGACTCGATGAACAGTCTCAGCTTTCATTGAGCGAGGCCGAAAAGCAGTGCTTGAAAAAAGAAGAGCACGCCAGCTTTGTCTTGATCGAAGACGCGAGCATCACCCCGCCACCCGGCAAGCAGATCGTCCTCACTGAAATTCGAGATGGTGTCGGCATTGACCGCATAACGGGCGCGGCGGCCAATCAAATCAAATTCGACCGCGCCATTTTGCCGCGCGGCACACAACTTAGTTTTGACATGCTGGTCGAACTGGGCGGCAGCACCACACAGCAGAACGAAGCCCGTTTCCTGACTGCAGAAATCTTACAGGCTTTGCAAGACGGGCAAGTTCGCTTCGGCGCGGCCAAATCACGCGGACTCGGTCGCGTCACCGTAGTGAAGCAAGAAATCTGCGAACAACACTTTCGCTCCAAGACCGGAATACTGGCAACTTTGCGCGGACAAGGGGCGACGCCACACGCCGTCACAGGCAAACCGGTCACTTTGCAACCCACGTCACGACTGGAAATAGAAATCACCTGGCGTCCGTGCGGCCCGCTAATGGTCAAAGCCGAACGCGAGGGCTTTGCCGTAGACATGCTGCCGCTAGTCAGCGCCCGCGATGTAATGACCGGCGCGCTGAGCTTCGTCTTGCCCGGCAGTTCGACCAAAGGCGCATTGCGCAGCCATGCCGAAAGTATCGTGCGCACGCTGCATGGATTCAATGCCCCCAAAATCGTCGAACGCAAACAGGACTTCATCAACCAGATCGAAACCAGACGCGAGGGCGAAGACATTTCTCTCATCGGTTGGCTATTCGGCATTGGGGGCAAACGAGAAGAACCCGAAAACGGAACCGCGCCCCTACCCGGTTTCAGCGCACTGACAATTGATGATTGTTACGCTGAAAGCGCCAGCTTCACCGAACAGCAATGGTCGGCAGTGGAGCAGGCAAATGACGAAACCGAATTACAGAAGAAACTTGCCGCCGCCAATCTCAGTCAGTCGCAACAAGCCTTTCACGTAGCGATTGATCGTTGGCTGGGCGGCGCGGCAGACGGCGCTCTTTACAACGTACTAGAGCCACATGGTGTTGTCTGGGAACATCTTTGCCTGACGCTCGACCTTACGCGGTTACCCGATAAAGCGTGGCAACAACGCGCCGTAATGTTGCTTTTGCTGACACTGCGCGATTTCGTCGCAGGCCGCATCCTACTTGGTTTCGGCACGAATCGCGGGATGGGCGCAGTCGAAGTCACAGGCGTCAAATTTACGTCGCATGAATGCGAGGCGCAGGACTGGCTCAACGACTGTCAAGAGATTGCTGTCATGGCAGGCAAACTCAGCGTCCCCGCAGCATTGCGCGATACGCTGAACCAAGCCTGGATGGCTTGGTTGCCGCAGAAGGAAGGAGAACAACCACAATGAATCAACTTTACGGATATGCGAAAGATGATCTGACTTTATCTGATGCCCTTGAGGCTGGCTTGCCTGCGCTCTCAGCCAAACAAGCTGTGGCATTGATTTACACACCGCAACGTTGCCTGCTGGCCGCGCTTGAGAATAAGGAGCTACGTCTGAGCAATGGGAAGGCCGTTGCGCTTGCGGAAGTTTTTGAGGCCCGCATTTTCAACGAAGACGCGGAATTGCGCTGGTGGCATCAACAAGATGGACAAGGGCGCGTCGTCCTACTTTCCGCGAAGGCGCAGTCCGAATGCCAAAAGACGCTGACAGAAGACGTTTCGTTAAAGCCGCTGCACGTGCTGGAACAAACCTATTTGCTCTGGGGCGAAGGCATTAACCAGAATAAATACGAATCTGCCACCGGTTGGAGCCGTCTGACCGCCGCGCGCATCGGTAGGCTGGATGTGCCATTGCCGGGAGCCAGCGATCAACAGCGCGTGCAGTTAAAAACCCTGGAATATCTGGTTGAGTATGACGCCGATGGCAAGATCGTCCAGGAAGACAACGCCGTGAACGAAAGCAAACGTCACGGCAACGTCGCTGTCGGCGAAGAACGCCTGCTGAAATTTGAGGTGGTGCAATGAAAGGCAAATTGAAACTGGCCGTGAATAAAAAAACCTGGCTGCTGGTGCGCGAAGACGGCAAGGAAATGCAAGTGCCAGCCAAGGCCTTAGCGCGCGGCCTGTTCCCCCTCAACCCACAAACCCACGACGGGCTGGAAGTGGAGTACGAACTTGACAAAGGACTACCCGCCAAAATCTACAAGGCGGGAGCAACCTGGCAGCCGCAGAGTTCTGCTGCGCCAATGCAAGGACAACCGCGTTCGCCGCAGCAAGGTGGTGTCAAACCCCATGGCGGCGGCAAGTCGTCGTACAGCCAACGCGAGACACACCCACAACGCCAATACGAGGAACGCCAGCCTGTCGCTTCTGCTTTGCCGGGCGATTTTCATAACCCGTACAACTTCGTTCCTGCGCCGCCGCGCAAAGTTAATCACGCTGAGTTAGGCGATCTGGGCAACCGTAAGCTGACAGAGGATATGCCTTTTCCCGCAGGGCACGACCGTTACCACGAGCAACTTTGGAGCGGGCGCATTGCCGTCAAGCTGACCACGCATACTCCATTGTTGATTCTCGATGCAGCGCGCGCAGAGCTTTACAAGGATGACAAGAAAATAGATCACAAAATTTTTCCAGTGCGCTTAAACGCTGACGGGCAGCCATACCTACCGCCCACATCTATCAAAGGTATGCTGCGGGCGGCGTATGAGGCAGTAACTAATTCGCGCCTTTCCGTCTTCAGCCATCCCGACCGGTTGGCTTATCGGATGGCCGCCAAAATCGGCCCGGTGCCTGCACGGGTCGAAATGCGCAACGGCAAAGAAGTGTTGCGCATCCTGCAAGCCAATGTGATCGGTTTCGCGGCGAAACTGCCGCGTTACGAGGAGCGCAGTCGCCAGCGTGACAAAGGCGAACGCGAGATGGCTTTGTGCTATCCAAACGGAGAATTGCCCAAGCACGGTGAAGCCGTCTGGGTGCAACTCAACGACGCCCGCGTAGGCAGAATCGAGCGGCGCACCGATGACCAGTCACCCGCTGGCAGTTGGATGAAAGGTTGGGCCTGTGTCACCGGGCCAAACATCAACAAAAAAAAGTATGAGCGGGTTTTTCTGGAAGTCGGCAATCATTTCATCCCACTGGAAGCCAAGCACAAAGACCTGTGGCGCGAGTTGATTCAAAACTACCAGGAAACGCACGAGCGGGACTTGAAACAGCGCCGCAATAGAGAAGAGTCGCCGTCAGCCTATCTCGGCGATCAACCGGGCAAGACGGGGTGGTCACGGCACATCCACGAAAAGAGCGAACTAAGCCTTGTAGCAGGTGAAGAGCTGAAATTTGGCACACTTTGCTATGTCGAATTCGTCGCCAACAGCAGCACCGAAATCGCAGCCTTGATTCCGGTCACCATCTCGCGCCGCTTGTATTCAGCCAGCCCTGACAATTTGTTGCCTGAGTCGTTGCAACAGGCAGAACGCCTTGAACAGCTTTCGCCCGCTGACCATGTTTTCGGCTGGGTCAA
>CAZXHW010000646.1:0-5086 GCA_964639915.1 uncultured Heliomicrobium sp. | reverse complement strand
AAGGCGCGCCGTTTTCGGCGTTGAGCTACAAGGACGTTCGTCCCTGGGCCAAATCCATCAAAGAAAAAGTCGCCAATCGCGTTATGCCTCCTTGGCACGCTGATCCGCACTTCGGCGAATTTAAAAACAAAACTTCGCTAACGCAGGCTGAAATTGACACCATCGTTTCGTGGGTGGATGGCGGTTCGGTCGAAGGCAGCGCGAAAGATTTGCCGCCCGCTCCGAAGTTCACTGAAGGCTGGGGCATTTCAACGCCCGATATGGTCGTTCAGATTCCTGAAGAATACACGTACAAACCGGGCGCGGACGAGTATCAATACTTCGATGTGCCGACGAACTTCACCGAAGATCGTTATGTGACGATGGCTGAAGCCCGTCCCGGCAATCGCAAGATCGTTCACCACATCATTGCGTTTATCCTGCCGAAAGGTTCGCCGACGATGGCTGGTCAGACAGCGGAACAGCGCGGCAAAATGATGGAAATGGCGATGAAAAATTCGCCGTTTTATCGCGACGGCTTCCTGATGCGCATGAAAGCCGACCAGCCCGTTGAAGATGACGGTTGCGGCCCGAACGGTCGGCGCGGCGGCGGAGACAATATGCTGGTGGGCTACGCTCCCGGACGCAACCCTGACATTTACGCGGCGGGCACGGCGCGCAAAATTCCGGCTGGCGCGACCATACGCTTTCAAATCCACTACTCCAATCAGACGCTTGGCAATACTCAGGTTGAAAAAGACCGCTCGATGATCGGTCTGGTGTTTGCCAAAGAAGCGCCACAGCGGCTAGTGACGACGAATTCCATCGCCAACATTTTCTTCAAGATTCCTGCCGGAGCTGACAATCATAAAGTCACGGCTTGCCGCGTGCTCAAACGCGACACGACGTTGTACGCGCTGGAACCGCACATGCACTTGCGCGGCAAAGCGATGGAATACAAAGTCTTTTATCCGGATGGAAAATCTGAGGTGCTGTTGAACGTTCCGGCATATGACTTTGCCTGGCAGACGAACTACCTGCTGAAACAGCCGAAGACGCTGCCGAAAGGCACGCGATTAATGGTCACCGGGTATTTCGACAATTCTGCGAAAAACAAATTCAACCCCGATCCGACCAAAGACGTTCGTCACGGCGAACCGACTTACGATGAAATGATGATGGGCTTCATTGACTACGTCAGCGAAATGCCTGCCGTCGCCAAGCTCGATCCACAGGTGCTGGACAAATACACGGGTAAATACGAAGTTCGTCCAGGCGTTCTGGCTGCCGTGACCCGCGAAGGGAACAGCTTGGCGGTGCAAATTCCGATGCAGCCCAGGATGGTGTTTTCTCCAATGTCGGAAACGGTATTTTTCCTGCCGAATACTGACACCGATTTGACCATCGTGAAAAACGATCAAGGCGAAGTCGTTGAAGCCGTCATCGGCACGAATCGCGCCAAGAAAGTCAAAGAAGGAACTGCTGGCGGCAGCGGACAGTAACAACAATTGCAGACCCCAGATTGCGGATTGCGGAGTTTTCGGATTCCCAATCCGCTTTCTGCTTTTGAGGCAATCAATAAAATCAACGAACAAGGAAAAGGCAATGAACCAATCACGACTCGTAAGCCTGGCTGTCGCGTGTTTTGCAGCGGCGCTTTTTGCTCTCCCATCTTCCAGCGCCAAAACAAATCCCAAAGTCGTTACATTCACCAAAGACGTTGCGCCAATCCTGTTCAAAAGCTGCGCTGAGTGTCACAAGCCGGACGACATCGCACCGTTTTCCGTCCTGAGTTTCAAAGACGTTCGTCCGTGGGCGAAATCCATCAAGGAAAAAGTGGTCACGCGCGAAATGCCTCCCTGGCATGCCGACCCGCATTTCGGCCAGTTCGAAAACGAATCGCGCCTGACGCAATCCGAAATTGACATCATCACCGCCTGGGTTGATGGCGGAGCGAAAGAAGGCAGCCCAAAAGATTTGCCGCCCGCGCCAAAATTCGAATCCACCTGGGAAATCGGCAAGCCGGATGTGGTGCTGTCCATGCCGAACGAATTCGAACTACCAGCAAAAGGCGCGGACGATTACATTTACATTCGTGTGCCGACGGGTTTTACCGAAGACAAATGGATTCAATCGGCGGAATTCCGTCCGGGCAATCGCAAAGTCGTGCATCACGCAGTGGTTTTCATCGAATCACCAATGATGTTCAAAATGGCGCAGGATCAGGCGAAAAAAGACAACGGCAACGTCAACAACCCGATTTCAGTCATTCAAGGCCAACGTTCGCGCTGGATGTACCTGGACGGAACGGTCAATCGAACCAAGCCGGAAGCTCCGGTGACAAACGACGGCTGCGAAGGTAATCGTGGCGGAGGCGGCGGCGGTGGATCAATGCTACTTTCGGCGTATGCGCCAGGACGCAACGCGGATGTTTATCCGTCGGGCACGGCGAAAAAAATCCCAGCGGGTTCAAACCTGATCTTCCAGATGCACTATTCAAAAACCACTGGCAAACCGGAAAAAGACCGCACCAGCATGGCATTGGTGTTTGCCAAGCAGCCGGTCGAAAAAATGGTCGAGACTCTGTTGGTCGTCAACGACCTGTTCGCCATTCCAGCGGGCGCGGAAAATCACGAAGCCAAAGCCTGTCTGACTTTGCGGCGCGATGCGGAATTGCTGAATTACATGCCGCATATGCACGTGCGCGGCAAAGCCATGAAATACGAAGCTGTGTTGCCGGACGGCAAACGCGAAACGCTGCTGAACATTCCGGCCTACGATTTCAACTGGCAAACGCTTTACAAGTTAAAACAGCCTGTCGCCTTGCCAAAAGGCTCCAAGCTTATGGTCACGGGCTGGTTTGATAACTCTGCGAAAAACAAAAACAATCCCGATCCGACCAAAACCGTTCGCTTTGGCGAACCGACCTACGATGAAATGCTGGTCGGTTTCGTGGATTACGCGCGACCAAAGCCAGCCGATCGCGCTGTCGCAAAACTTTCGCCGCAAACGCTGGATAGTTACGTGGGCGAATATGCCGCCAGCTTGGGACCGAAGATCAACATCGTGCGCGAAGGAAACCTCCTGTACTTCGTTCTACCAAATAATCCTGCCATGCCTGCGACACCGGAATCCGACACGAAGTTTTACTTCAGCGAAATCGAAGGCGCGGAAGTCATCTTCACCAAAAACGAACAAGGCGAAGTGATCGAGTTGCAAGCCACGTTTGGCCAGCAAAAGTTCAAAGCAAAGAAAGTCAACAAAGCTGCCGCTGGCGGCGAAAACAAATAGCAATCAAAAGGAAAGCCATGAGGAAAATAAGCCTGATACTTTTTGCCTGCACTCTGTTCAGCGCATTGGCAATTTTCACGACCAGCGCCGACACAACCAAAAAGACTGCGGCCAAAACCGCCACTTTCAGCAAAGACGTCGCGCCAATCTTTTTCAAAGCCTGCGCCGATTGCCATCGCGCGGGCGAAACCGCTCCGTTTTCGGTAATGAGCTACAAAGACGTTCGCCCTTGGGCAAAGTCCATCAAGGAAAAAGTCGTCAGCAAGCAAATGCCTCCGTGGCATGCCGATCCGCACGTCGGCGAATTCAAAAACAACCGCAGTTTGACGCAGGTGGAAATTGACACGATTACCGCGTGGGTTGACGGCGGCGCGGCTGAAGGCAATCCGAAGGATTTGCCTCCTGCTCCGAAATTCGTTGACGGTTGGAATATCGGGAAACCCGACGTGGTGTTGAGCATGCGGGAAGAGTACACGCTGGCGGCCAGCGGGCCGGATGAGTATCAATACTTCGCTATTCCGACCAACTTCACCGAAGACAAATACATTCAAATGGCCGAAGCGCGCCCAGGCAATCGCAAAATCGTCCACCACATTTTGGCGTTTGCGGCTCCGCCGGGTGGAACGGATTATGCCAAGCTCAGCCCGGATGAATTGCAGAAGCTGTTTGACGAAGACGGTCCGAACTCCGTTTTTTACCGCGAAGGCTATTTGCGCCGCGTCAAAATGGACGCGAAGGTTAACGACGACGGCTGCAACAACAAATTTGGCGAAGACGACGCGGGAGATGTGATTGCCGGTTACGCGCCCGGCATGCCGCCTGAAGTTTTTGACCCCGGCGTGGCCAAAAGAATTCCCGCCGGAGCAACGCTGATTTTCCAGCTTCACTATTCGAAAGTCGCCGGTTCCCAACAGAAAGACCGTTCATCCGTTGGGTTGATCTTCGCCAAAGAGCCGCCGAAGAAACGAATGATCAAACGCGGCATCGAAAACATCTTCTTCAAAATTCCTGCCGGGGCTGAAGCGCACAAAGCGACAGCTTGTTGGCAGCCAAAAGAAGACATCACCGTTTATTCGATGATGCCGCATATGCATTACCGGGGCGGAGCGATGGAATACAAAGCGACCTATCCCGACGGCAAAACAGAAGTGTTGCTGAACGTGCCGAATTACGATTTTGGCTGGCAAACCAACTACGCGCTGGCCAAGCCGAAGCTGATTCCCAAAGGCACGAAGATTCAGGTTACCGCCACGTTCAACAATTCTGCTAAAAACAAGTTCAATCCTGATCCGACCAAAGACGTTCTCTGGGGAGACCAAACCTGGGAAGAAAAGATGATCGGTTACGTTGATTACACGCTCGACAAACAGGATTTACGGAAACAACAACCGCAAGCTGCGTCTTCCAGTTCGTCTCGGTAAGCATCGAATTGAAAATTCCTTTGCCCGGTTTTCGCGGCTCCGCCGCCTGATGTGCGGAAAGGCTATGCCTTTCCGAGAGAGCTTTGGTGATTTTGGGGCTACGCCCCGAATGTCTGGGGCGTAGCCCCAAAAGAACGAAGTGCCACTCAACGGCAAGTCGAAGACTTGCCGCACATCAGGCGGCGGAGCCGCAATCCGCTGACATTTCCCACGGAGGAAAAGATGAAAAGACTGATTGCAATCACCCTGGTGTTTTTCGCGCTCGTAGCAACGGCGGTGAACTTGGGCAGCGGCTCGGCCAAGACTGCCGCTCCGACTTTCGCCAAAGACGTCGCGCCGATCATCTTCAACAAATGCGCCAACTGCCATCGTCCCGGCGAAGTCGCTCCGATGCC